>JACDBM010000200.1 GCA_013694945.1 Chthoniobacterales bacterium | reverse complement strand
CAATCGCGAGCGTTGCCAGTTGCGCTGCGCGGCCAGAAACTACACGTAGCAGGACAAGTGTTCCCAGTTTCCTGTGCGGGCGACGTTCTGGCTGCGTGCGAGGCGGGCCCGCTCTGGGTGCGTCACGGGCATGGAGGCGGCGGTAGAGACTTTGTATCCGATGGCCTGCACGAGCTCGGCCCTGATGAACTGTTGTACGATCAGATCGCATCCACGCGATGGACAGGTCTTCTGCCCCTGGTCGAATTTGTGCGGAGGGTAAGTGCCGATCAAAGCTGGGTTTCGCCACCGCTTCGCGCCTGCTTCATGTTTGACGATCCGAACCTGCATGGATCTGGGTATGGCTTTCTGGACTATCGAACGCTTATCGAGCACGCCGCGGAGCACAACTATCACGCCGCCATGGCAACCGTTCCATTCGATGCCTGGTGCGTTAGTTCCAAAGCGATCGGGTTGTTCCGAACACATTCAGCCCGCTTGTCCCTCCTGATTCATGGCAATAATCATACGCAATCGGAGTTGGCGCAGCCCTATCCGGAGAAAGCTCGCGAACAGCTTGTGGCACAAACTTTGAAACGTATCTCCCGCCTGGAAGGGCGCCTTGGCTCACCAGTGCCGAAGATCATGGCTGCTCCCCATGGCGCGTGTTCGGACCTCATGGCGAAGGAGCTGCTGCGGCAGGGCTACGAGGCGGCCTGTATCTCGTGGGGATCTTTGCGCAAGCACAATCCGCAAAAGGTTTGGCCTCCGGATTTCGGGCTCGAACCGGCTGAATTTCTGGGGGGCGGTCTCCCGGTGATCCCCCGTTTCCGAGTATCGCGAGACAGTCTCGCCGATGTTGTTCTCTCCGCTTTTCTGGGCCAGCCGATCATCCCTGTGGGACACCACCAGGATGTTGCCGGGGGCCTGGATTTGCTCGCACAAGTCAGCGGCATGATAAACGAGTTCGGAGGCGTCACATGGTGTGACATGGGCCAGATCGCTCGCACGAATTTCAAAACCCGACTGCGCGGGGATGTTTTTGAAGTCCGGATGTACAGCTGTTTAGTGCGGGTCCACGTACCACGGGGGATTACACGGCTCAAGGTCGAACGCGCGTGGAACATGCCCGATGATGCAAACGAGCGTCTGGAAGCGCGATTTAAAGGGGATGACTGGGCTTCACAAAATGGCGACGAAGTAAGCATTTCGAGGGACGAGAAGGGCACCAGAGCAGTCGATCTTCGATTCACATTCGGCAGGGGCGTGGATTATCGCGCGATCAAATCCCCGGCGTTTCGCCCTTGGCCAGTTATGCGACGAATACTCGTAGAGGCGCGGGACCGCATGCAGCCGATGATTCGGCGCTAAGACGCGGCCGTCGTTTCCGGACCGCAGACTGTAGGAAACTGACGGACCGATAACGTCCTGTCGGGATTCATAGCTTGCCGCAGAATCCGAAAAAAATGTCTTGTGCTCCCGCGCAGTCAGCCCGGTGCCATCGTCGTCGCAGCAACTCTTCTTGGGCTTGAGGGATTTGTCTTTGACTCTCGTCGAATCGCCTCTCTTCGCAGTGACTCAATCCCGATGAATTCCACCCGGTTACACGGTGGCATCGGGCCCGCTGAATCGCCGAAGCGGTGCGCGCGTGCCTTCGGCGCCACTGCTATTGGCGTTCTCCTCATAGCTATTCTGCATGGCCGCTTCGACTAAATACGATCTCCGTCGCACAGTGGCCTCGGTCCGTTCATCTCCGCCTGCTTGCTCACTTTTCTTATCATAAGCCCTTGTTCGGCGCGCACATTGCTCTTGATTGCGGGCGCATGGCCACAGCCGAAACAACACATTGCGGCGGCAAGCCCATTAACTATGAACACCTGGCAAATTGGACTCGGCTCGATACTGTCACTTGCCTCCAGTCCCGCGGTCAAACGGCCACGGAGATCGCTCCACCATCCGGGCCGCGGATCTCTGCAACAACGTCGGTGCAGACAAACGGCTCCGCATCTACTCTCCAGGCATCCGCGCCGCCAAATCGCTCGCCGCAACTACCTGCCCTCTGTCGCGCAACCTTACATCCACAGGCAAAACGAGGGATATCGACGCCAAATCAGACTAACTTACCTCTGTAGCTCCCACGGCACGCTTAACTGTTATCGGGTGCTCTATGGCCCGGTCAAGCTCGCAACCTAAAACACCCCGCTTTCGATGACGATACAACGCACGCATCTCGATCACCTCGAGAATCATAGCATTTTCATTTTCCGCGAGGCGCATCATTCCTTCAAAAGGATCGTGATGCCTTGGTCGATGGGGAAAGATTCCAATGTCCTCATCTGGCTCGCGCTGAAGTCTTTTTTTGGAAAGATCCCGTTTCCTTTACTACATATCGATACGACGTACGAATTTCCGGAAATGCTGGAATTCCGGGAGTGGGCGAGAGAGCACTACAGGCTTGACCTCGTCGTGAAGATCAATACAGAGGCGCGGGCGCGGGGCATCGGGTATGAAACGCATGACCCGGTCACAGTGACGCACGAACTGAAGACCGTTGCGCTCCAGCAGGCGCTCACCGATTACAAATGGGACGCGCTGATCACGGGCATCCGCCGCGACGAAGATCCGACCCGGGCGAAGGAACGATATTTCTCACCGCGCAATGCGCAGTTTGAGTGGGATTACAAAGATCAGCCGCCGGAATTCTGGGGCCAGTTTGCGACGAGCAGCGCAGAAGGGGAGCACACGCGCGTCCAGCCTCTGCTCGATTGGACAGAAGCAGACATCTGGCGCTACATCCAACGCGAGAACATTCCGATCCCGAAGATGTATTTCGCGCGCAACGGGCAGCGCTATCGTTCCCTCGGATGCCGGCCGATCACGAAGTCGGTCGCGAGCAACGCCGCTTCCATCGAAGAAATCATCGGTGAGCTCGAGACAACGCGCACGAGCGAACGGGCCGGGCGGGCCCAGGATCATCACGAGCGCAATGCGATGCAAAAACTACGTGCGAAAGGATTCATGTGAGCGAGGAAGCACAAAGGCTGAAGATTGTTTTCGTCGGTCATGTCGATCATGGGAAATCGACGCTGATCGGCCGCATCCTGCACGACACCGGCTCTCTGCCTGAAGGCAAGGTCGCCAGCATCCAGGCTGCCTGCTCCGCGGAGGGAATGGAGTTCGAATATGCGTTCCTGCTTGACGCACTCCTCGAGGAACAGGCGCAGAACATCACGATCGATACCACGCAGATTCCGTTTCGGACGGCTCTTCGGCAATACGTGATCATCGATGCACCGGGTCATAAAGAGTTCCTCAAAAACATGATCACGGGAGCGGCCAACGCGGACGCGGCAGTCCTGGTCATTGCCGCGAATGAGGGAGTCCGCGAGCAAAGTCGTCGCCATGCGTATCTACTGAGTCTTCTCGGCATCCGGCAGATCGTGGTCGTGGTCAACAAAATGGACCTCGCAAAATACTCAGAGAATCGCTTCAACGAGATCGAGCGCGAATACCGTGAGTTTCTGTCAGGTCTTGGCTTATCTGCTCGCCTCTTCATTCCGGCGTCTGCAAAGCAGGGCGCGAACGTGGCAAAGCGAACCGATGCAGCAATGGACTGGTATCAAGGGGGAACAATCTTGGAATCTCTCGACCAGTTGTCAGCCGTCACGGCACCGTTGAATCAGCCACTACGGCTCTCCGTCCAGGATGTTTATCGGTTTGACGAGCGGCGCATTATTGCCGGGCGGGTCGAGAGCGGTGCGTTGCGAGTCGGCGATCAACTGGTCTTTTCTCCGGCCAATAAATCTTCCATCGTCGCCACGATTGAGGCATGGAATGGGCCTCCGCGGGACGAGGCGATTGCCGGTGACTCTGTCGGGATCACGTTGCGTGAACAGATTTTCGTGGAACGGGGTCATGTTGCGTCGCATCAGACGGAAACTCCGATCGAGACGAACCGCTTCAACGCGGATGTCTTCTGGATGGCGGAAGAGTCTTTGCAGAAGCGCACTTCCTATACGATCCGCGTCGGGACGCAGGAGATGAAGTGTCAGGTGGTGGTGATCGATCAGGTGATGGATTCCTCTTCGCTCGAAATCACGTCTGGTGAGCGAAATCACGTCGCGCGCAATGAGGTCGGGAGAGTCACTCTGCAAACCCGCGCGCCGTTGGTGCTCGATAACCATGAGCGGATTCCCTCGCTCGGCCGATTCGTCCTGATTGAGGACAGCAGGATCTGCGGCGGCGGAATTGTTTTCGGCGGTGTCTATACCGATCGCACGGCTGTTAAGAGCAAGAATATTTTCTGGACCGAAGGCAAAATCACCGCGCGACGCCGAGCTTTGCACAATGGACACCGGGGCGCGGTCGTCTGGCTTACCGGCTTATCCGGCGCGGGGAAGTCCACGATTGCGCAAGCGCTGGAAGGCGAACTTTTCAGCCGCGCGATGCACAGCTATGTGCTCGATGGCGACAATATCCGGCACGGTCTTAATTCGAATCTGGGTTTCTCACCAGACGATCGCATCGAGAATATCCGGCGCGTCAGCGAGGTTGCGAAGCTCATGGCTGATTCCGGTACAGTGGTGATCACAGCTTTTATTTCTCCGTATCGAATGGAACGGCGCCGGGCACGCGAAATCGCGCTCGAAGGGAAGGCTGAATTTATCGAGGTCTTCGTGGATGCGCCGCTGCACGTTTGTGAGGAGCGCGACCCGAAAAGCCTCTACAAAAAGGCGCGAGCCGGCCGGATTGCGGATTTTACCGGGGTTGATGCACCCTATGAGGCACCGGAAGATCCAGAGATAGTCGTCCGGACCGACCAACAGAGCGTAGCACAATCTGTCGACGCGATTCTGGAACAACTTTTGCCGCGGCTGGTCATCGATCACACCAACGGCAACGCTTAGAGACTTTAGGGTCCTTCCAAAGGCGTAAGATTCAAGGGGTTTTCAGCCCGGTCGTCTTCGGCGGTCAGGTTCCGCAGCCATTGCAAAGTCGCCGGGTACCGACACAAGAGGCGGCCCATTCCCCTCGAGGACATCTGCGTCGGCTCGTCCGAGTGGCCACGGAAAACGAAGGGAATAGGGAGTAGGCAGATCCTTCTTCGTGGCTGGACGCTGTGCTGTGCCTCAGGGCGGAGACTCACTCGGCTGTTCAGACGTTCCGTTTGCAATCGGAAACATTCAGCAATTGGATCACTCCGCCTCGGCACATCGCCTTCAGAACGAACCTCGAGCTGGCGGATGTTCTGAATACAGATGCTCTGCTACCTAACCAGTGAGAGCGTTGGCGAGCGGCGGCAAGCAAACGCTTGCAACTAGACCCGTTTACCAAACGGGCACCACAGTCCGCGGGACGGCGGCCAGTCTACTGGACGTTGTAAGCTTCGAAGAGGGCAACGCCGGCGCTGTTGTTTTTTCCACGGACGATCGCGGTGTAATTGCCAGGTGCGAGCGTGATCGCAAGCGCAGACTCCTTGAGATTTGTCGGGGCGAGACCGCTGACGGCGATCTCACTGGCCTGGGTGGAATCATCTTTCCAGTTATTGTTGAATCCTACCACAGCGCCCTGGCTGTCGCGCAACTCTAAGGTAGGATCATGCAAGGCGTTGGTGATTCCGTAGGGCCTCAACGAAGGGCCAACGGCGCGCAAAATCATCTTGGTATCAGTCT
>JACDBM010000167.1 GCA_013694945.1 Chthoniobacterales bacterium | reverse complement strand
TGGAGTTGCAATGAGCGGTTTCGGATTGGTCAAACGGATCCTGGGCGTTGACTACGGCCGCGCACGGATCGGCCTCGCGATTTCGGATGAGCTCGGGATGCTCGCCCACCCTTTGGAGACCGTTCCGGCGGTGCGCCTGGAGGCGGCGAGTAAGCGAATCGCGCAGCTGGCGCGCGAGAAAGAGGTGGAGCGGGTTGTGCTCGGAATGCCCCGGCACATGAATGGCGACCCGGGCGAAGCAGCGGCGGAAGTGCATGCTTTCGCCGACAAATTGCGACCGTTGCTCCCATGTGAGTTGGTGTTGTGGGACGAGCGCTTGACGACGGTGGCGGCGAACCGCGCTCTCCGCGAGTCCGGAAAAAAGACGAAGCAGACGCGTGGAGTCGTCGATCAGGTTGCCGCGCAAATGATCCTGCAGGCCTACCTCGATCGCGTGCAGAGTTTGCGCGCACGAGACGAATCGCTGCCTACGCTGGAGTAAATGTTGCGTCGGCTGAGGTTGGTTGTCTCCTACGACGGGCGCGCGTTCGCGGGCTGGCAGAGCCAAGCCAGCGGAAACACAATCCAGGATCTGCTCGAAGCGGCTTTCCTTCGAATCGCAGGGCAAAAAGTGCGGGTGCATGGCGCCGGCCGCACAGACGCTGGCGTGCACGCGCTTGCTCAATCCGCGCACGCGGATGTTCCCGGCGCCAGGCTGTCACCTGACCGATGGGGCGCGGCGCTGAATGCATTTCTGCCCCTGACGATCCGGATCATGTCGAGCCGATTTGTGAAGGATGCATTTCACGCGCGCTTCTCGGCCAAAGGCAAAGTTTACCGATATCGCATTTGGAATGATTGCACCTTACCGCCGCTTGAACTCGGGCGTGCCTGGCACGTGGCCGGGCCGATAGATCGGGAAAAGATGCGGCGGGAGGCGGGACTATTCGTTGGAAAACACGATTTCGCTTCGTTTGCCGCAAATCGCGGGACGGCGGCGGGAGATACGATTCGCGCGATTGACTCTGTGAAATTGCGGCAGGGTATCAAGCATCTGGAGCTGGATATCTCGGGCGACGGATTCCTGTACAAGATGGTGCGCCTGATAGTTGGTGGCCTGGTGCGAAGCTCAAGCGGGAAATCTGCTGATGGCGAGCTTGAGGAGCGCCTAAAAAATCCCAAACGACTCATGGCGAAGGCCCGATTCGTTGCGCCTGCTCACGGACTTTACCTAGTCCGCGTGAGGTACTAGACGACTTGGCACGCAGCGATTGGCAGAAGGCCTGCTTTCTAGATTTTATAAATGCTGAAGGAAGATGAGCCGGGATCGGAGCTTTTGCTGCCGCGAAAACGGCTTCCTCTCCTCCGCCGCTGCGCAGTGTTGCTTTTCAGCCCGAAGCACTTCCGCATAAAACAGTTTTCTGGAACTGCTGTCGGCGTCTTTGTTGTCAGTCTGGTCGCGGGGACGTTCCTTTTCGTCAGCTACCGCGATCAAATGGGGGAACGGCTTCGTGCGCGGGCACTCGAGTTCGTGCGGGTAAGCAGCGCAGTCGAGAGTGATCTTGCCGCGCTGGAGACGGACTACCGTGGGTATCTTCTCACCGGGAAATCTTCGTTTCTGGAATCTTTCCAGCGCCGCCGCGTTGAACTTGACAATCGGCTGGAGGCCCTTGCCGGGATTGTTAGTCGTAGCGCTCCGCAGCCAAAGCGCGTGGTAAAGGTAGAGGAAGCTGTGGAGCGTTGGATTGCGACGGTGGCTGTTCCAGAACTTGATGCGCGCGCGGCAAAGATTGCTTCTCCGGCGTCTATCAGTCATAACGCCCGGTCCCCTGCCCTCGACGGTTCAATCCTAATCGAAGCTCGCGAGCTCCTTCAGTCGTTGACGGAGGAGGAGGAAACCGGGCTCCCAGACCAGCCATGGGCGACGCAATCCAAACGTTTCCTCGATCTGCTGGGAAAGCTGGAGCGCGCGGTCTTCGAGATGGAGAAGGAGAAACGCGGGTATCTCCTCACGGGCGATGATGCTTTCACGGAAAGTCTGAAGCGCGCCACAGCCCGCTTCTTTTCCTACCACGACTATCTTTCCTTCCTGATGTCTAACGACCCGGTGCAGTCC
>JACDBM010000166.1 GCA_013694945.1 Chthoniobacterales bacterium | reverse complement strand
CCCAGCGTATCGATCAGGGTTCTCTGAATCTGCTCCAGCTCTGCGGGGTCGGCCGCCACCCGCCCTTCGACATCATGTTGATCGAGCAGATCGAGCCCGGGCAATGTGTAATTCTCCGCATCCCATTTCTGATTCGTTAGGCTGTCGAGCGTCGTCGCGCCTTTTTCTTTGCTCCGCAGGTCTGCAAGGGAAGGCTTTTTGCGCGCGCTGGGCAGCTCCATTGGGAACGCCGTTGTATCCACCACTTTGGGCTTCGGGCGATTCGCCAGCTCTTCGGTTCCGATTCCTGCGGACGCGGGCGTTTCCGGCATCGGCGCGCCTTTTCTTTTAAGCTGCCGCTCAATCGAGCGCTGTTGCTTCGCCAGCTCGCGCTGGCTGATCTCAAGTTGCCCCTTCAGGTCCGTGCGACGCATGCTGCGGTGGAAGCGCCACTCGCGGAAAAGCGCGAGATTGCGGCGGAGGCTCTCGACCATTTGCCGCACGATGTGGACCGGCCGCAATCCCGTCATCAGGATGATGCTCGTCACATAAAGGCCGCCGAGGAGGATGATCGAGCCAACGCGGCCCATCATGCGCTGGAGCACATTCCGGCCCAAAGAGTAGCCGACCCAGCCGCCCGGGCCCTGGATGTTAAAAGCCGAATGCCAGTCGCGCAGGTAATGCGATTGCAGGTGCAGCAAGCAAGCGCCGGAGACGATGAAAAGCGCAATCCAAACCGCGCGCTGTCTCACGTTGAGTTGCGCGTGGAACAACTTGGCAGCGCCGAAGCCGAGGAGGACGACGGCGAGCAGGTAGGACGCGGCCCCGATCATAAAGTAGCAAAATCCCGCCACGATCGCTCCCAGCGGCCCGATAAAGTTTTGTGCCGGCGAGTTCGGCGGCGAGAGATGGCTGAATGGAACCCAGGACGGCAAATCCTTCGGCGCGTATGAGATCAGGGCCAGGAAGAGAAGAGTGCCGAGCCCAAGCAAAACAAGGGCGAAGACCTCGTTCCAGGCATTGTTCTTCGCGGAGCGCCCCACGGCCGCCATTGTAAAGCGCGGAACGCTCCTTTCAATTCATTCCGTGCAGGGCGGAGGGGGCGGCACAGTCGTTGTTTGCTCTTGCTCCGAATCAAAGCGGGTGATTACTGTGCCGCCAATGCGCCGCTTTCCTTTTCGCCAGGCCGTTGTCATATCTTCCACGGCTGGGCTGATTTGTTTCTGCTCCTGCGAACGCCACCGGCCTGGCGAACTCCGTTCGCATCAGGGACATGCTAACTCCGAGGCCACGGATCACGAGCACGCGCAGGCCCGGAAGGAGGAGCCGGGCCACGGCACCGAGCATGGCGATACGCAGAGCCGCGCGACCACCGCAATGTCCGTCACTCCGCCGCCGGCGACGCCGAGTCCGACGCCCGTTAATTTCTTTCCCGGAACGTCCCCGCACTAGCTGAGAGGAGTCAATCATGGCCAAACACAAATACGCGACCACCCCGCCCAACATCAGCACGATGCCTCCCGGCGTGCCGTACATCATCGGCAACGAAGCCGCGGAGCGTTTCTCGTTCTACGGGATGAGGTCGATCCTGATCGTTTTCATGACGACTTACCTCGTCAACGCGACGGGGCAGCTCGCGCCGATGGGCGATGCGCAGGCACGGGCGTGGTTCGCCACCTTTGTCTCAGCCGTGTACTTCCTGCCGATCCTCGGCGCGATTCTAGCGGAAGGAATTCTCGGCAAATACAACACCATCTTCTGGCTCTCGATTGTTTACTGCCTTGGCCACTTAACGCTCGCATTCATGGACACCTCCTTCGGCATTGCCTTTGGGCAGGCGAAGGTTCTCGCGATTGGGCTGGGCCTGATTGCGCTGGGTTCGGGCGGCATCAAGCCCTGTGTCTCAGCGAACGTCGGGGATCAGTTCGGCGAGTCGAACAAGCGCCTGCTCTCGAAGGTATTTGGCTGGTTCTATTTCTCGATCAATGCCGGTTCCTTCCTCTCCACCATTCTCTGCCCGCTCATGCTGGCGAACCCGAATTGGGGCCCGCGCTGGGCGTTCGGCATCCCCGGTGTCGCAATGTTCATTGCTACGATTTTCTTCTGGGCCGGCCGCAAAAAATTCGTGCACATCCCGCCGGCGGGTTGGGGTTTTGTAAAACAGATGTTCAGCAAGGAAGGCCTAGGCGCGCTCGGTCGGCTGGTCATCGTTTACATCTTCGTCGCGATCTTCTGGTCGCTGTGGGACCAAAGCTCTGGCGGATCATGGACACTTCAGGCGCGCAACATGGACCTGAACTTCTTCGGAGTGCAGTTGCTGCCTGCTCAGGTTCAGACAGCCAATCCTATCCTCATCCTGCTGTTCATCCCACTGATGAACTACGTCATCTATCCGATCATCGATAAGGTTTTCCCGCTCACACCTCTCCGGAAGATCGGCATCGGTCTCTTTCTCACTGGGTTTAGCTTTATCGTCATCGCGTTCATTCAAAGCATGATCGACGCTGGCCAGCGACCGACTGTCTGGTGGCAGTTCCTCGCTTACGTCATCCTCACGGCAGGCGAAACGATGGTGTCGATTACGGGCCTGGAGCTTTCCTATACGCAGGCGCCGAACAAGATGAAGAGCGCGGTCATGGCCGCATGGCTTTTCTGCGTCTCGTTAGGCAACGCTTTCACCGCGGGGGTGAACTTCTTTATCTCGAATCCTGACGGCACCTCGAAGATGAGTGACTTCACTTACTACCTCTTCTTTGCCGGGTTGATGCTGGCAGCTTCCGCAGTCTTTGCCGTGGTCGCGAACTTCTACCGCTATCGCACTTACCTGCAATCGCAGGAGCCGACGGAGGACGAGACCGCGACGGAGCCGGTTCTGGCGGGCGGCACGCCAACGTAGTAACTCGCCGCCCGCGCGCGACGTGCGCTGTCATCCCGAGCCGCGCAGACGGCGAGGGACCTCGCATTCGCAGCTTGGAGCTTTTGCAGTGCGCACGGCGTGCGGTCGAACCTGTGCGACATCCTTCAGCGCGCTTCGCCAGCCTCAGGATAACGCCGTGAGAGGGAGCTAAACGCCAGCGACCGCTTCGACCATTCGCTGGCGCAACCGCTCGTTAGGCAACCGACCAACACCGCCCTGCATATTGTCCTCCAGATGGCGCGGATTGCTGGTCGCTGGAATTGCGCACGTCACCGCTGGGTTGGCGACGATCCACTTTAGGAAGAACTGCGCCCAGGAAGTGCAATCGAACTCCGCCGCCCAGTCCGGCAACAGTTTGCCGCGCACGCGTCCGAACAAACCCCCGCCGCCAAAGGGACGGTTCACGATCACCGCAACGCCGCGATCTTTCGCCACCGGCAGCACGCGCCCGGCGGCTTCGCGTTCCATCAGCGAGTAGTTGATTTGCACGAAATCCATCTGGTCGCGCTCCAGAACGCGCGCAACTTCGGCGTGGCTGCCAGCGTTATAGTGCGTGATGCCGATGTAACGCACGCGGCCTTGCTTCTTCCATTCACGCAGGGTGGTCAGATGTGTCTGCGTATCGACCAGGTTGTGCACCTGCATGAGGTCGAGCCGCTTTGTCTGGAGCAAATTGAGCGACCGCTCCATCGACCGAACCCCGGCGGCGCGACCGATAGTCCAGACCTTCGTGGCCAGAAAGAGCGAGTCGTGCAGCTTGAGTTTTGTGGCGATCTCACCGACCACGCTTTCCGCTCGTCCATACATCGGAGACGAATCGATTACCTTGCCGCCACCTTGCACGAACCGCGTGAGCACCTCCTCGAGCGGCTGGCGCTCCCCTGACGAAGAGCCAACATCGAAGGCCTGCCAGGTCCCGAGCCCGATCACCGGCAGCTTTTCGCCTGAAGAAGGAATTGTGCGTTGCAGCATCCTCGTGGTTCCGTCCTGCGCTTCTGCAAAGCTAAATGGCGCGACGGTCAGACCAGCTGCCGTGCCCACCATTATTCGCGCTGCCTGTCGCCGCGAGATGTTCCAGCTCATCCCGTGACTGCATCACGGATTAAACGCGAATCAATCGGCGCGTCTGCAATCAGCGCAGGCTGCCGACCGGCCGCGTCCGGTAGCTTGCCAGACGCACTCTGTGCATCCACGGCGCCGACGAAATTATCCGCGCTCAGGGCCACGTGCACCGGCGTTCGGCACGCTGCCGAAAACTGCAGGTTGGCAGCCTGCGCTCCCCAGACTTATCGTCGCGCAGCGCCCATGAAATTACTTACCATCATAATCCTGGCTTCGATTTCACTGCTGCGAATGAACGCCACGCCCGCCGACGACGAGTTTCAGAAGATGGCGAGCGATTACATCGAGAACCGCTTGCGCATCCATCCGGAAGAGGCGACCGGACTGGGCGACCACCGCTACGATGACAAGCTCACTGACTATTCGGCCGAAGCGCGTGCCAGCGAATTAGTCGACCAGAAAGCTTTTCTGGGAAGGCTGAATGACTTCAGTGGAAAGTCCGATCTCACCGGGCCGAACAGCGTCGATTTTCGCATCCTGAAAGAGAACGTCGAAGGTGAAATTTTCGGCTTCGAAGAACTTAAAGAAGCCGAGTGGAATCCGCTCGTTTACAATCAGAGCCTCGCGAACAGCCTCTATCTCCTGATCGCGCGCGAGTTCGCGCCGCCCGAGGAAAGGATTCCGAATATCCGGAAGCGAATGGAAGGAATCCCGAAGGTGATCGCGCAAGCGAAGGAGAACCTGAAGCACTCACCAAATATCTACACCGAGACAGCGATAGAGCAGATGCAGGGCGCAATATCCTTTGTGCGCGAGGGTTTGAACCCGGTTCTCGACCGCGCCCCGCAGATGAAGAAAGACCTCGCTCCACTGCAGGAGAAAACGGCGGTTGCGCTCGAGGAATATAAGGAATGGCTCCAGACCGATTTGCTTCCGCGTTCCGACGGAGATTTCCGTCTCGGCGCCGACAAGTTCCGCACGAAGCTCCGCTTCTCCCTTGCCTCCGATTTGTCGATGGAAGAGATCATGAAGCGCGCGCGGGCCGACCTTCAGGCGACGCAAGCCGCGATCTACCAGACCGCGCTGCCGCTCTACAGAAAGTATTTTCCGAAAGCGGACGAAGCGACTCTGGCGGACAAGAAGAAGGTAACAACCGGCGTCCTCGACAAGCTCGCCGAGCAGCATCCGAACGACGACACGATCGTTGGTTTCGCGCAGAAGACGCTGCGGCAGACGACAGACTTCACAAAAGAAAAGGACCTCGTAACCGTTTTTGACCAGCCGCTCGAGGTCATCGTGATGCCGGAATTCAAGCGAGGCCAGGGGATCGCCTACTGCGATTCACCCGGTCCGCTGGAGAAGAATGGCGAGACGTTTTACGCGATCGAGCCCACCCCTGCGAGCTGGTCGAAGGAGCGGACGGAGTCATTCTTTCGGGAATACAACAACTACATGGTGCAAGACCTGACCATTCACGAAGCGATGCCGGGGCATTTCCTCCAGCTGGCCCACGCGAACAAGTTCCGCGCCCCAACTCTTGTGCGTGCGATTTTCCAGAGCGGCACCTTCATCGAAGGCTGGGCGGTTTATAGCGAGCAGTTCATGGCCGAATCGGGCTATGGCGGACCGGAGGTCAAGATGCAGCAGTTGAAGATGCGGCTGCGCGTCATTTGCAATGCGATCCTCGACCAGAGCATTCACACGGCAAACATGAGCGAGCAGGAAGCGCTCGATCTGATGATGAAAGAAGGGTTCCAGCAGGAAGGCGAAGCGGTAGCGAAATGGAAGCGCGCGCGCCTTTCTTCCACCCAGCTCTCGACCTACTTCGTGGGCGCGACGGAGCATTTGGAGCTGCGGGACCGCGCGAAAGCGAAGTCAGGCGACGCATTCGACCTGAAGCAGTATAACGATAGTGTGCTGTCGTTTGGCAGCCCGCCGGCGAAGTACGTCCGGGAACTGCTCGGACTGTAGATATGGAAGGGGCCTTAGCGCCCCGACTGCATATTGGCACGAGTCAGGGCACCTGAGGCCTTCCCGCGTTCAAGAGCTCCGTGAGCTCGGGTAGTGTTTCGCGCGCGTGAGCCGCACCAGCTCATCCCAAGCTGAATATGCACTACCCCGCCGATCCGCGTCCTGCGCGCGCCGGGGTCAACGCCCCCGGCTCCAACGTGTCGCGGCAGCTATTTACAATGCGAAGAGAGGGTCGCAAACTCCGCGATGCCCCATCTCGCCAGTTGGATACGAGCGAAGGACGAGCCTTGGTTTCGCCGGTCGTTCGGTGCCCATCCAGAAGTGAAAGTATGGAACGCGGCGGAAGGCTCCGTAACGATGGGGGAGATGCACGGGCTGTTGCTCACAGGCGGACCGGATATCGCTCCGGAATTTCTGCGACAAGAGATTCCAGACCCATCCGTGCTTGATCAGGATATCGAACCCGCGCGCGACCGGTGGGAGTTCGCCGCTATGAGAGAAGCACTCGAGCGGGAGCTCCCCATCTTCGCGATCTGCAAAGGTCTTCAGGTTTTCAACGTTGCCCTGGGGGGCACACTCCGACTCGATATTCCTGGACACGATGCGCCTGAGATGAGGGATCGAGATGTGCAGCCTCTCCGGTTCGACGGCACTGCCACGCATCGTTTCGCCAGGGTGAACAGCTCGCATCATCAGGCCATCGATCGCCTGGCGGATGGTTGTTTAGTGGAAGCGTGGTGCGCGTCCGACGACATCATCGAACAGATGCGACTAAAGGATTATCCTTTCGCTCTCGCCGTGCAGTACCATCCGGAACGCGGTGGCGCTTTGTATGCGCCGCTTTTCGCCGACTTCGTTTCACGATTGAGGGACTTCGAAAGCTCCAAAGTGTCGGGATAACGCTTTACTTCTTCTCACCTTTGCCCACCCCGCAAAACACTATCGCGATCGTTTACGATTACGATCAAACCCTGAGTCCGAGCTACATGCAGGACGAGGTTGTCTTTCCCGCTTTCGGCATTAACAAAGACAACTTCTGGCGACGCTGCTCCGAGTTAGTGGCGACGGAGGGATACGACAGCGAGTTGTCTTACATGAAAGTGCTGCTCGACACTCTTGGCATGGATCGCCCGACCAACGAGGAACTGCGTTCGTTAGGCAGCAAGCTTAATTTCTACAAAGGACTGCCGGAGATGTTCGAGGAATTCAGGAACGGGCTGCTCACGGAAGAGCATGTCGCTCACGGCATTTCGGTCGAGCACTACATTATCTCCTCCGGGATGAAGGTGCTGATCGAAGGCAGCCGGCTGGCCCCGTTTGTCCGTGCGATTTTTAACTGCGAATTCGCGGAAGATCGTGAAGGGCGGATCATGTTTCCGAAGCGCGTCATCAGTCACACGCAGAAAACGCAGTACCTCTTTCGCATCAACAAAGGCCTGCTCGACATGTCGCAGGACGTGAACGACCACATGGACCCGGAGATTCGGCCGATCCCGTTCCCGAACATGATCTACATCGGCGACGGCCCGACGGACGTCCCGTGCTTCACAGTCATGCGCAAGAACCGCGGGGAAGCCATCGCCGTTTACAATCCCGACGATCCGGCGCGCGCCAGTTTTAAAAAATGCTACCAGCTCTCCACCCACGCCGACCGCGTGAAACACATCGCGCCGGCCGATTACCGGCAAGGCACGCATCTGCGTATGCTCCTCGAGCAGATGGTGGAAGAAACCGCCAATCGCATCGTCGCCGAGCGTCGCGCGGCCATCGAGACGGGAACAGTCCGCGCCCCGAAGCATTAGCCATTCGTAATGGGGAACGGTGCACTGGGGTCCCGCAGCGCGCCGTCCGCGCGAAAGCGTTCACGGGAAGTTCAGCACCAGCCGCAGGGCGAACCAAAGCATGACGAGCGACGTGAGCGCCTGTGTCCCGATCTGCCACCCCGGTCGCGAAAAAACGCGAGCTCCGAGTTGCACCGCAGCGCAAAGCACAACGCCCCACGTCAACACCCCCAGCACCACTGAGCCGGCGAGGGCGAGCGATTGCCCCACGCTGTGGGCGAGATTCGGCTGGCTACCGATCACGGCGAGCCAAAAGCCCACGTTCCAGGGGCTCAGCAAAACGATGAAGAAGCCGAGGAAAAAACCGCCCCTGCTTTTCGCGTCGAGAGGGACAGTGGCGTCTGAGGCACGA
>JACDBM010000138.1 GCA_013694945.1 Chthoniobacterales bacterium | reverse complement strand
CCGGGTTGTGCTGGCTCTTCTATGTCGCCGCACAGGAGGTGGAGCAGCGAGCAGTTCGCCGCCAGTTGCGAATTTTTGCAGGCGGCGTGGTGCTGCTCGCGAGCGTAGCTGTCGTGCTTTATCTCACGCAACGGACCTTGCCGTTTTGGAACAACGAGCGCGGCTTCGGTCCGTTTCCTGATCGCGATCAAACTGCGGACTTGCTCGGAATTACTGCCGTGGTGATTCTCGCCTGCGGCCAGGATGACCTTCGCCAGAAGAGGAAGCAGTGGCTCTTCTGGTTTTTTGGATTGGCGATAATCATCGCCGCCATCGTCCTGAATTCTTCTCGAGCAGGCGTTCTTCTGCTCCTCGTGGGCAGTCTCCTTTGGCTCGGCTTCTTTGTCCTGCGCAGCGGGTCGACTACCCGGATCGTGATCGGCGCAACGGTGTTGCTCGTTTTGTTGGCCCTGCTGTTGCTCTTCGGTGGCCAGACTCTCGAACGCTTCGGCTTGCATGCCGGGGCGGGAGCAAATCTCCCGAGCGAGGTTCGGTGGCTCGTTTTTCAAGACGCGCTGGAACTCATCCGCGCCTCGCCCTGGTGCGGAATTGGTCTCGGAAATTTTCAGCCGGTCTTCGCGATGTTTCGCAATGCGTCGCTCGGGCAGGCGCGCGCGCTCCACCCCGAGAGCGACTGGCTATGGCTGACGGCGGAGATTGGCTGGCTGGGTGTGGCTTTGGTGGTGGCAGGCGCGGTCGTGTTGGGGTGGCGCGTCTTCCCCTTTGGTGAGGGCACGAACCAGCGGTTCCGTGTCGCGGCGCTCATCGCGGGGCTGCTTTTCGCGCTGCATGGTTTCGTGGATGTCTCGGGGCACCGGATTGGAACGGCGTTCGTTGGCATCTTCCTGTTTGGCCTGGCGTTGCGGCGGCCCCGCGGGCTGCGAACGAGCGGAACGATCCCGATCGTATTCCGCGCCGCGGGCGCGGTCCTGCTCCTGATTGGATTGACGTGGACGGTGGCCGCGCAGCGCCGGTGGGAAATGCCGGGCGGGATTGGAGTGGAAAACGAGAAACAGCGCGCTGCGGCCGCGAACGTCGGGCGGAATTACGAGGAGACGATTGCCCGGGCCACCCGCGCTTTGGACTGGGCGCCGCTTGATTGGCAGCTCTATTTCCTGCGCGCGCTCGGCAAAGTCGGTGCGGAACATTCCGCGAGCGAAGCGCTGGCTGATTTCCGCCGGGCCCGTTTCCTGGAGCCGAACTCGTTCGACGTTCCCTACCAGGAAGGTCTCGCCTGGATCACGCGCGAGCCTTCTCTCGCGGCAACCGCCTGGGGCGAAGCGTTGCGGCGGGCGGGCCCGCAGCGACCTGAGCTATATGGACGCATGCTCGCGAGCTCGCTCGATCCAGCGCTCAGCCTGAAGCTCGAGGAACTAGGCACTCTGCACCCAGATCTGGCCCTGATTTTCTTCGAGCGTGCTTCCCAAGAGAGCTTTCCCCTGGCCATGCGTCGTCTACTAGAGCACGACGGCTCGCTGGAGAACTTCGCTCCAGCCGAAAAGAGCCGCTTGTTTGAGCTTTGGGCCGAACGGGGAGACGTCGCACAACTGATCAGCGCGATCGAGTCTCTTCCCGGATGGCTCCCGCTCGCCTGGCGGGGAATGGCGAAAGCACGGGCCGCGGAGGGCAACTTCAACGCAGCTATCGAACTCGTTAGGCAGTTTGGCGAGAAGCCCGCAGTGCCGGCAGTTCGCGGCGGCGCCTCTCTTGAGCAATTGGAGAAGGCGCTTTCTGTGGCGCCGAACGACTACGCGACCGGCTTTGAGCTTTACCAGCGACAGACGGAGGATGGCAGGCTGGACGATGCGCTGGTCACCCTCCGCCGTTTTACCACCCAAGCCGGTGCCCCATCTTATTTCCACTTCCTGGAAGCTGAAACATGGGCGGCGAAAGAGAATTGGGAACGTGCCTGGGCGGCCTGGCAACAGTTCGACACCGCGGGAAAGAAGCGCTCCTGAAGATGATCACCGCAGCGCTCAGGGAAGATGCAGCCGTGGTCAGGCAGAGGAAGCCATGGTGGCGTTTTGTTCTCCCAAACATCCTGCTCATTGTAATCTGCACCACCGGCGTACTCGACTACTTCAGCGCGGAGACCCAACGGTTGTATGTAGACGATCACAGCGACCCTTCCAAGCAAGTGGGCAGCGTCTGGCAGCACTTCGCGATCCGGCGCAACCAGGTCGTGCCCCAGATCGTGATGCGAGACGAGGCGCATCTGGTTTTTCCGCTTCGTCTCCGTTTGCCGCACCGGCTTCTTTTCGAGGTGAAGCCGAAAGGGAAGGCGTCCTACGAAATATACCAGACGAAGGCAGGAAAGCGGCAGTTGTTAATCTCTGAGACGATCGAACAATCTACACGGCGCGCGTTCCCGCTAGCGCCGGGAGCGAGCGAGCTGGAGCTGCTCGAGCGCGGCTCGGTGGAATTTCGCGACCTGCAAATGGCGCGTTCGGTGTTTCTCTGGCCGATTTATTGCGCGGCGGCTGTGGCGCTGGGTTTCAGCGCTGTCCAGAACCTGCGCGCGCGAACTCCGCAAGTCGCCGAATGGACAATCCTCGTTATGACTCTCGTGATTTCTTTCGGCGCATTGGAAGCGCTCCTGCGGAATTTCCGGCTTAATCTTCCCGGCGTGATCGCGGCGGCGCGGACCGACCTTGGTTTGGTAGTGAAAGATCGACGTTGGATCGACCCCGCCAGATACAAGATGCGACTGCGGCCGAATCTCGACACGCACGCGGAGTGGCGCTTCGGTGACATTGCGCGCCTGGGATTTATTTCAAAAGATGTTTGTCGCCCATCGTTGTACCGCTTTCCGATCCGCACGGACGCCGAAGGTTTTCGGAATCCAACCGTGCGTGGAGTGATCGATGTAGCCGCTCTCGGGGACTCATTTACCGATGGCACCACTTCCGCGGTCGAGGAGACATGGCCCGCGCGACTCGAGCAACTAACTGGACGCGCAGTTCAGAATTACGGGACGTCGGGATTCGGTCCTCAACAGGCGAATTACGTCTTACGAGATTTCGTTCTGGCCAAGAAACCGCGCTGGGTCATCCTCGGATTCTTTTCCGGCAATGATCTTCACGACGCGGAAGCCTTCGATGATTGGGAACGCGACGAGCACCGGCTCGGGGAAGAACAAACCGGGCCAAAGCTAACCGCTTCGTTCCGTCGCTGTAAGACGCTCTACCTGTGGACGGTTGTTCGAGTGGGAGCGGAGTCGATCCATAAGGCGGTCCGCGGCGGAGCAGACCAACTGAACCAGCCGGTTCTGTCCGCGCTAACCGACCGGCCACGCTTCGACCGAGGAATGTTCAATGTTCCGGCGCAGGGACGCACGCTTCAGTTCGCATTCTTCCCGCCCTATTTGCAGAAGCTGGGCACGCCCCGCGCGGCTATCGAAGCGACGCGGGGATGGGAGATCACGCGTTCCGTGCTGGCGGAAATGAAATCGGACGCTGAAGCGAACGGAAGCGCATTTCTGCTGCTGTTCATCCCGTCGAAAGACCAGGTCTATTGGCCGCTCGTCCAGCGCTCTTTTTCGGCGCAGCATGTGCAGCAGGCAATCGACTTTTACTGCAAGTATAACAACATGCCGCTGCGGCTCGAAGAGATCGACGCGAATCGGCTCGCCCTCAACGGGCTCCTCCGGGACTACTGCGCGCAGAGCGGCATCGCGATGCTCGACCTGACCGAACCATTGGAAGCGGAAGTAGCTGCGGGGCGCGAAGTTTTTTTCCCGGACGACACGCACTGGAATGAAGCTGGTCACGCCGTGGCCGCGCGAGAAGTGGCGAAATTCCTCCAGCTCCATCCGTGAACATCCTCGGCATCTCGGCTTTCTATCACGACAGCGCTGCCTGCCTGGTGCGTGACGGCGTGATCGTCGCCGCCGCGCAGGAGGAGCGTTTCACGAGGAAGAAGCACGATTCCAGCTTTCCGCGGCACGCGATCGATTACTGCCTCACGCACGCCGGAGGTCCGCTCGATCTGGTCGCCTTTTACGAGAAACCATTCCTGAAATGCGATCGCCTTTTCTCAACGTATCTCGCCTGCGCGCCGCGCGGCTGGCGTTCATTCCTGAAAGCGATCCCGGTCTGGATGAAAGAGAAGATCTGGATCAAGCAGACGCTGGCGGAGGAGTTGCGCTTCGACGGTCCGATTATCTTCCCGGAGCATCACGAATCGCACGCGGCTTCGGCGTTTTTCCCTTCGCCTTTTGAGGAGGCCGCCATTCTGACGATCGACGGGGTGGGAGAGTGGACGACGACGAGCATCGGTCGCGGATCAGGCAACAGAGTGGAGTTGCTCGCCGAGATGCGCTTCCCGC
>JACDBM010000105.1 GCA_013694945.1 Chthoniobacterales bacterium | reverse complement strand
AATCAGGCCGCGTGATGATGTAGAGTTTGCCGGAAAGAACGACAAGCAGCTTCGTCCCATCGTTGGACACCTCGAAGCTCGTGAACCCGCGAAGGCTCTGTCGCGCTCGTTCCCGCCGGCTGCGCTCCTCCGCGCTGAGGTTTTCTGTCGCACCCTGCAGCAGTTTCTCTGGGGTGAGAATTTCACGGAGCTTCTGGTCGGCGATTGTGAATTCATATAGCCGAAGCACCGGATCACGGGCCCCGCCCCGGAGAAAAATAACCGCCTTCCCGTCCGGGGTCAGTTTCGGCGAGACCGGCTGGCCTAACGAGTAATTGCGCGTTTCGACCAGTTCACGGAAGTAACGCAGGTCAGCTGATTCTGGTTCGGCCGCTTTGCTAAGATCCGCGCCGACGAGGAGAAATGCGCAGAAAAGAAGGCGAGTCAAAATGGACTGGAGTCGCATCTCTCCATTGTGTTCCTTTGTGGACGTTGTGCGAGGATCAATCGGATGAACTTCTGGGTCGGCACTTCGGGTTTTCAGTATGCCGAATGGAAAGGCACTTTTTACCCGGACGACCTGCCCGCCGCGAAGATGCTGCCCTTTTACGCGGAGCGCTTCACGACCACTGAGATCAACTACAGTTTTCACCGCATTCCGAGCACGAAGACAATTGAAGGCTGGTGGAAGGCGACGCCGGAGCGTTTCAAGTTCAGCCTGAAAGCGCCCCAAAAGGTGACGCATTTCGCGAAGCTGCGGAACTGCGGCGACACGCTGCGCTACTTCCAGCAGGTCATCTACGATCTGGAGAAAAAACTCGGCTGCGTCCTCTTTCAATTGCCGCCCACGCTGAAGAAGGACGCTCCGCTTCTTTCCGCATTTCTGCACGAGATCCCACCGGGCATGCGGGCGGCTTTCGAGTTCCGCCATACTTCCTGGCTCGACGACGAGATCTACGAGCTGCTCAGGAGCAAGAACCTGGCGCTCTGCATTGCGGAGAGCGACAAGCTCGCCACGCCGGACGTCGCAACCGCCGATTACGGCTACCTGCGTTTGCGTCGCGAAGATTACCAGGAGGCCGACATCGCGCGCTGGGCTGAGACGCTCAAGGGAAGGGTGAGCATCTGGTCAGATGCCTTCATCTATTTCAAACACGAAGAGAGCGGCATCGGACCAAAGTTTGCGCAGCAACTGATCGGACAGCTAAACGAACCCGCGTCGCCGGTCTGACGACTTGCCCGGGTCGCTACGCCGCGGCGCGTCGCTTCTGCTTCACGAGCGAAGCAGTCGAACGATTGGTGCTCGAGCGAGTGGCGCCATCTCCGTTCCGCTTCGTCTTGGGCGACTGGTTCCGACTCAGGCTTTCCTGAAGCACCTTCACCAGATCGACCACGTTCGTGCTGCGGACGGGCGCGGCCGGCCGATCCGCGATCTGCTTGTTTTGCGCCTTCTGCTCGATCAACTCAAGAACGGCCGTGCGGTATTCATCCTGATATTTTTCCGGCTCCCACGGCACTGACATGCTCTCGATGAGCGACTGCGCCATTTTCAGTTCCTTCTCGGAAATTGCGCCGTCCGGCCCGTTCTTGAGCGCCTCTGGGCTCAAGATCTCCGAAGCGAAGTGCATCAGCTCAAGAATCAGGAAGAGCCCATCGGGTTTTACAGAAGCTAAATGCTCCCGGTTGCTGATGACGACTTTCGCAATCCCGATTTTGCCGGTGCCGGCGAGTGCCTTGTGCAGGAGCGCGTAGGCTTTTTCCCCGCCTTTTTGCGCTTCGAGGAAGTAAGGCTTGTAAAAAAATTTAGGGTCGACCTGCTCGAGATTCACAAAGTCGGTGATATCGATCGAGTGGGTGGATTCGATTCGGACCTTTGCGAAATCCTCCTCCTTCATGATGACGAAATTGCCCCGCTCGTACTCATAGCCTTTCACGATCTGATCAGCCGTGACCTCCTTCTGATCGGCTTCGGCGACCTTCTTGTATTTGATGGGGCTAAGGTCGGTCGCGCGGAGTTGACGGAAGCTCAGTTTCTCCTCGCGCGTCGCGGGATAAACGGCGATCGGAATGTAAACCAGCCCGAAGCTTATACTGCCTTTCCAGATGGGTCTCATATCTTGAGTAGTGGATAGCCTAACGACAGCAGCCCCCGGATGTCAACGCGGTTATGCGCCATTAGCTAGCGGTAGTGCAAGCGGAGCAGCTGGGGCGGTAAGCCGTGGGTCAGCACGAAGAGACTGTCGTATTCGGACTCCTCGACGATGATAGAATCGGCGAAGCGAAGCAATTTGATGATCTCCGGAAGCGTGTTGGAATGGCCGATCACTAGCGCGTTTCCCTCCCTTTCCTTCAGCTTCGAAACGAGAGTTGCCGTTTCCTTTGCCGGAATGGTGGTCACCTCGAGTCCAGCAGCTCGTGCCACTGGCGCGGCGGTTTGCTGCGTGCGTTTGAACTCGGTGGCGTAGATGGCCGTGAGGTGCGCGTCTCGCAACATTAGCGCCAGCGATTCCGCCCGCGCGCGTCCAGCTTCTGAAAGGTCGGGGTCCTGTGCGTCGGCGCCGTCGCCGGCTGCCTTCTCGGCGTGACGCACGAGGAAGATGGAGGATTGCGCGGCGAGGACCTGAACCGAGGACGCGAGAAGAGCAAAGAGGAGAAAGCGAGCTCTCATGTGTTCACAAAATGGATGCCATGCTCGGCGCTGATTTGCAGGATTCGGTCCATATCCGGCGCGGCTGCGGTCTTGAACTCCTCATGACAACGCGCGAAGAACTTGTCGAACCCTCCGGGCGTGGTGGAAATCAGCATCCGGCTCGGCGTTTCTCCCACGTTCTTGAAGGCGTGAATGTGCTTTCGCGGCATGAACACGACCGCGCCGGGCCCGAACTCCCGCCATTCGCCCTCGCTAAGGAATGCGACGCGGCCTTTCTGCACGGCAAAGCATTCGTCCTCGCGCTCGTGGTAATGCGGAGGCGGGCCTCCGCCGGGCGGGGTGATCTCCGTCCAAAGATTCAGAACGCCGCCGGTCGCCACGCTGTCGAGGTGCATGATGACTGTTTCGCCAAAAGCGCGCAGGATCGGCCCCGCGTCACGCGTCACGAAAATGGGAGGTAAGCATGAGGCGGTCGGCATCGCGCGAATCTAAGTTGGGGGAT
>JACDBM010000095.1 GCA_013694945.1 Chthoniobacterales bacterium | reverse complement strand
ATACAGAGATTGCTGATGTCATCCTGCCGCATCTGCGCGACCGCCCGCTCACGCTGAAGCGCTACCCGGAGGGGATCACGGGCGAGCACTTTTACGAGAAGAACGCACCGAAGCACGCGCCCGCCTGGGTGAAAACGTTTCCCGTTCCGCGGAGTGAAGGCGGCGGCGCTATCAACTACGTGCTCTGCAATGATCGTGCGACGCTCATTTGGGCGACAAACCTCGCCGACATTGAGAAACACGTTTTGCTTGCCACCGCTCCAGGCCTGCACCAGCCCACCTCCGTCGTGTTCGACCTTGATCCGGGAGAGCCGGCGGGAATTCTCGATTGCGGCAGCGTAGCGCTCCACCTGAAAGGGTTGTTCGATTTGTGGGGTCTCGAATCCTTCGTCAAAGTCTCCGGCTCAAAAGGGCTGCACCTCAGCGTGCCGCTGAACGCGGGCGCGACCTACGAGATCACGCAGCCGTTTGCCAAAGCGATCGCAGAGCTCGGTGCGCACCAGTTGAGAGGCCGCGTTGTCTCGGAAATGGCGAAGAGCATTCGCGCGGGCAAGGTGTTAATCGATTGGAGCCAAAACTCCGACTTCAAAACCACAGTCTGCGTTTACTCGATGCGGGCGAAGAGCGGGGAGCCGTTCGTCTCGATGCCGATTACCTGGGATGAACTGAAGCGGGCGGTGAGGCGAAAGGACGAGAAGGCGCTCTCCTTCACTCCGGCCGCCGCAATCAAGCGCATCAGAAAAATCGGCGATCTGTTTGCACCGGTGCTGACACTCGAGCAGCAATTGCCCGCGGTGTTCACGAAAGCGCTCGCTTCCGGTCCGGCGCCGAAGCTGAGCCGCTGGCCTCGAAACACAAAACGAAGCGACGACGAACGCGACAAGTCTCTGCGCGAATACAGCGCCAAACGCGATTTCACGCAGACGGCCGAGCCGGCGGCGCAGATTGCGAAAGAAGCGAAACGCGACGGGCCGCGCCGCTTTGTCATTCAGAAACACGCGGCGAGTCATCTGCATTACGATTGGCGTCTGGAAATGCAGGGCGTGCTGCGCTCGTGGGCCGTTCCAAAAGGTCCGCCGACGCAGCTCCGCGAGGCGCGCCTCGCCATGCACGTAGAGGATCATCCACTCGAATACGAGAAGTTCGAAGGCACGATTCCGCCCGGCAACTACGGCGCAGGCACCGTGATGGTCTGGGATTACGGCGTCTATGAAGACATCACGGGCAACGCGGCCGCGGCGTTCTGGTCCGGCAAGATGCACATCGTCATGCAGGGCCAGAAGCTGCAGGGCGAATGGATTCTGGTGAAGGACAAACGCGAGCCGGAGAGCAACAAATGGCTCCTCATCAAAGCGGGTGAATCGATGAACCCGATCTCCGCAAAAAGCGACGACACCTCTGCGGTTTCGCGTCGCTCGATGGCGGCGATCGCAAAAGCGAATGATGCCCAATGGGAAAGCAATCGGCCCGCGGCTTCCGTGAAGATAATAAACCGCCTAACGAAGGAAAGGACGACATCCAGCGCACCGTTGCCCTCACCCCAACCCTCTCCCAGAGGGAGAGGTGATTCCTTCTCCCGAGGGGAGAAGGTTAGGATGAGGGGTCCTTCACCGCACGAGAGCACACCCGGTTCGAAACGATCTCCGAAGACGGCGCAGCCGAAGTTCGTGGAGCCGATGCAATGCAAGGCGGTCAAGAAATTGCCCGAAGACGACAACTGGACATTCGAGATCAAGTTCGACGGCTACCGCTGCATCGCAGTCAAGAACGAACACGCGGTCGCCTTGTTGTCCCGCAACCAAAATAGTCTCAATTCGCGCTTTCCCAATGTGGTGGAGGCGCTCGCCGCCTTGCCAGGCGACTTCGCCCTCGATGGCGAGATCGTCGCCCTTGATGAGCAAGGGCGGCCTTCCTTTCAGCTGCTCCAAAACAACGTCACGCGACCGCTCGCGGTTTTCTTCTACGTTTTTGATTTGCTTCACCGCGACGGCGAAGATCTGCAGCAGCGACCGATCGCACGCCGTCGCGAGCTGCTGAACGAGTTGCTGCCAGAGGCGGCCGATCCGCTGCGTCTTTCACCCCTACTCGAGGCGTCGCCAGGTCAGGTGCTCGATGCTGTTCGCTCACTCGGTCTCGAAGGCGTGGTCGGGAAGCGCAACGGCTCGGTTTACGAAGCAGGCGAGCGCTCCGGCGCCTGGATCAAACATCGGACGGATCGCGCCCAGGAATTCGTGATCGGCGGGTATGTTCCCGGCGCGCGTGGATTCGATTCGCTCCTCGTCGGGGTCTACGATGAAAAGCGATTCATCTTCGTCGCGAAGGTGAAGGACGGCTTCGTCCCGCGCCTTCGCGAAGAGATCTTCACGAAGTTTAAAAAATTGCACACCGAGACCTGTCCATTCGTTAACCTGCCGGAAAAGAAAGGCGCACGCCGGGGCGA
>JACDBM010000085.1 GCA_013694945.1 Chthoniobacterales bacterium | reverse complement strand
TCGTGCGCCGTCGCCCTCAGGCCACACGTTCGCCTAACGACACCGCCGCTTTTGTTTGTTCGCCTTTTGCGCTGCCTCCACCAATAGTCGATAGAGGCAGCTGGAGTTCAACCCCCGTCAGTCAACCGTTGCACTCGTTAGGCAGAGACGCCTCGGCCTGCGCCACTACGGCCATTTCGTCCTGTCCGGCGATCGTCGCCGCCAACCCTTCGAGGATGAGAGCGTGATCGTCCGCGATGAGGAGGCGAATTTTCCCCTTGGCCCCAGCTTTGGGGGAATCCGAACGTCGCGTTAAGATTTTCATCACAACAGACTTAGACAACCGTTCCTCGTCCCTTTCGTAAAACTGATTCGCGGACCTATCACAACGTTGTCGGCCCGCTCGCGAATGTGCAAAATAATTCCACGGGGAAGCCCACTTCGTGACCCGTGAGGAGAGACTCGAATGCACAGAATCTGGCGCGTCTGTGTGCTAGAATCATGACAGTTCTGCTACCCAGTCGTGAACAGTTCAGATATACAGTAAAACCTCGATTTTACCTGGGAGACACTGCGCTCTCTTGAAACGGAGAGCGATGTCGTGAAATCGATGATTTCGCAATCCTAAGTCTGGCGCGTCTGCCAATTTCGCCACCCTGGCCTAAAGCGCGTGCAATGTAGCACAAGCCAGCCGCATGTAGGCAGCGAACAGCCGCGCCCCGCGGTCTCCGAGGAGTGTAAGGCCTTGTCACCATCGTACTGCCTCGCCTTTTCAGAGCACGCATGGAGACTCTCTTCGGCTCGCATCAGCCCGGACCATGACCTTCTTCCAAGCTTTCATTTACCTCCTGGCTGCCGTAGTCTCGGTGCCGCTGGCAAAGCGCTTCGGGCTCGGCTCGGTCCTGGGTTATCTGCTTGCAGGGATCGTCATCGGTCCATTTTGCCTCCGGCTGGTCGGCTCGGCGGGGAATGACGTCATGCACATCGCCGAGTTTGGCGTTGTCATGATGCTGTTCGTGATTGGGCTGGAGTTGCGGCCTGCGGTGCTCTGGCAAATGCGGGGCCCCATTCTGGGCCTCGGTGGTGCGCAGGTGGCAGTCACGACGGCCGTGGTGGCTTTGCTCGTTATCTGGCTCGGCTTCGCATGGCAAATCGCGATCGCGGTCGGCTTGATCGTCGCGATGTCATCAACCGCGATCGTGCTGCAATTGCTGAACGAAAAAGATCAGATGAGAACCGCGGGAGGGAAAGCCGCGTTCTCCGTTCTGTTATTTCAGGACATTGCGGTCCTTCCGATTCTCGCCCTCCTTCCACTCCTGGCCACTGTTCCGCCCACCGGTGGGAAGCACATCGAAAACACCGCCCTGAGTAACTTACCAGGATGGCAACACGCTCTGCTCGTCCTGGCGGCGATCACGGCTGTGATTTTCGCCGGGCGTTTTCTGCTCCGGCCCTTCTTCCATTACATCGCGGCAACGCACCTGCGCGAGATGTTTACCGTGACTGCGCTGCTGCTCGTGGTCGGCATCGCGCTCTTGATGCAGAAAGTCGGGCTCTCACCCGCGCTCGGCGCCTTTCTTGCCGGCGTGGTGCTTGCAGAAAGTGAATACCGGCACCAGCTCGAGACTGACATCGAGCCATTCAAGGGCCTCTTGCTTGGTCTCTTCTTCATCTCGGTGGGCGCGGGGATCAACTTCGCGCTTATCCTCGGTCAGCCCGGGACGATCGCATCGCTGGTGCTGGCGGTCCTCGCCCTGAAATTCGTGGTCCTGCTCGCAGTCAGCCGGATCTCGCGGCTTGAGCCTACGCAACGATATCTCTTCGCCTTCGCTCTCGCGCAGGGCGGTGAGTTCGCCTTCGTGCTCTGCTCCTTCGCGATCCAAAACGGCGTCCTCACCGCCGAAATGGCGAACGTGCTCGTCGCGACGGTCGCGCTGACCATGGCCGCCGCGCCTCTGCTCATGACAATCAATGACCGGTTTGTGCAGCGGCGATTCAGCAGCGTGTTGCCGGTCCGCGAGCCCGACGAAATTGACGAGCACGATAATCCCGTCATCCTGGCGGGCGTCGGGCGTTTCGGTCACATCGTCGCCCGTCTGCTGCGCGCGAATGGCTTTGGCACCACCGTCCTCGATCATGATGCGGACCAGGTGGAAACGCTGCGCCGCTTTGGCTTGAAGTCGTTTTATGGGGACGCGACGCGGCTCGATTTGTTGCGGACAGCCGGCGCGGAACGCGCGCGCATCTTCGTGATCGCGATCGACGATGAGGAAAAGGCCCTGCAGCTCGTCGATCTGGTGCACGAACACTTTCCAAATCTCCAAATCATTGCGCGCGCCACGAGTCGACAGCACGCGTATGAATTCCTGCGTCGAGGAGTCACAGAAGTTTATCGCGAGACGCTGGGCAGTGCGCTCGATCTCAGTCTGGGCGCGCTCAGAAATCTGGGCCTGGAGCCGGAACGCGCGGAACGCGCCGTGCAGATTTTCCGGCAGCACGATGAAGCGTCGGTGCGCGCGATGGCGAACGTGGATGCCCAAGGCGAGGCCTATGCCTCGATCGCGCGCCTGCACATCGAGAATCTCGAGCGCGCCTTGCAGTCGGATCGAGAGAAGTTCGAGTCGAGCGTGAAGCGGGAAAATGAAGCGGCATAGGTGTGTCCCTCTGAGACGCTGCAGCAGGCGGGTCTCCGCTCTTTGGCGCAAGATTGCGCTCGCCGCTTTTGTCTGTTCGATCGCTTTCACCTGTACCGCCGCCGAACGCCCGGCTATTTGGATCGATACCGATTGTTCGATTGGCGCGTTCTACCGCGAGGTCGACGATGCTTACGCTCTAATCCTGGCATTTCACTCTCCCGAGGTCCGAATCGCCGGCCTCAGCACTTCTTACGGGAACGCTGGTCTCAATCGCACGACGCAAGTCGGCCGTCAGCTTGTCGGCCTGTTTGGCGGAACGGCAGGTCTCGAAAGCGAACACGTCTTTCCGGGAGCTGAATCTGCTCAACAGCTCGGACGGAGCACCCAGGCGAGCACAGCGTTAGCGCGTGCCGCTCAGAAAGAGAGAATCACTTACGTTGCGCTCGCTCCGCTCACCAATCTGGCCGGCTTTCTCCAATTGCACCCAAAACTCGCAGCCCGGATCGGGCGCGTCATCATGGTCGGCGGCAAATCACCGGGATACCCACTAGCCTTTGGGCCTAACGACCGGTTACGAATTCACGACGCGAACGTCTTCAAGGATCCAGCGGCCGTCGGGATCGTCTTGGCATCAGGAATCCCGATCACGCTCGCTCCGATTGAGACTTCCTCGCAATTGACGTTCGATCATCAGGATCTTCGGAGGTTGCGCACGAGCAGCCCGGCGGGTGAGTTTCTCGCTCGGCGCAGCGGTGTCTGGTCCTGGTTCTGGACCACGCTCGTGCGCGAAGAGGGCGGGCCGGTTTTTGATTTGCTCGCGGTACTTTCCGCGATCAAACCGCAGCTGGTCCGAACCGAAGCGCGGTCTGCGCACCTCGACCC
>JACDBM010000075.1 GCA_013694945.1 Chthoniobacterales bacterium | reverse complement strand
GCCGCGGGCGCAACCGCATTCTTCATCCGAGGTGAAAAGAACTTCGGAGTCGATTTCAAAGGGGGTGATCTTCTCACTCTCAGCGCGATGCAGCCGGTCACGGTCGCGCAGGTGCGTGACGCGATGCCGAAGGATTTGGCGGACGCCGCCATCCAGGAATCGAAGGAAGGCAGTCAGACCGTCATCAGCATTCGTGGACCGTTTAACAGCAGCGAAGCGATCCAACAACAGCTCGGTCAGCGTCTGCCGGAGGCAGGATTGAAAGTGGAACGCTCCGAGCGCGTAGGTCCTCTCGTGGGTGGGGAATTGGCGCGACGGTCGCTTTGGGCGCTGGCGCTCGGCATGGTCGGTATTTTGATTTACGTCACTTTTCGCTTCGAGCTCTCCTTTGCCGTCGGCTCCATTGTTGCGCTGCTTCATGACGTGCTGATCACGATCGGCGTCTTCTCGCTGCTCGGACGCGAATTGAGCCTGACCATGGTCGGGGCTCTGCTCACGATTGCCGGCTATTCAATTAACGACACCATCGTGGTCTACGATCGCATTCGCGAAGGTCTCGCCAGCGGCCGGCGCGGAACCATCGAGCAGATCATGAACGAGAGCATCAACCAGACGCTCAGCCGAACGATTCTGACTGGCGGCGTAACTTTCGTCTCGGTACTTTGCCTCTATTTCTTCGGCGGCGCGGTGTTGCGAGACTTTGCTCTCGTCATCATCATCGGTATCCTGGTCGGCACATACTCATCGATCTTCATCGCCGCTCCTATTGTCCTTTGGTGGACTAAGTTGCGTCGAGGCAGTGCGACCCATCTGCGCCACGAAGTGACTCAGAAGCCCGCTTCGGCAAGCCCGTCCACCGCTTCCTAGGAAACTTATTCACCGGAGTTGACGCTGTTCGGCCTGGCGCGTAGGCTCGCGCACGGTCCCAGCCGACTAATTTTCAACCCAGGAGATGCCAAATGCCCGAAGTAATCGTTCGTAAAGGTGAACCCGTCGATCGGGCTCTAAAGCGGTTGAAGAACAAGCTCGACGCCGAAGGCATTCTCGAAGAGGTCCGCCGTCTGCGCGCGTTTGAAACTCCGACGCAAAAGACTCGCCGCAAAGCCAAGGCAAATGCCAAGCGGGGCCGGACGAAGTTCCGATTCAATCCTTCTTAAATTGATAGGACGCGACGAAGCCGCTACTTGTCGAAACGAGAGCCCGAGGTCAGATCGCCTCGGGTTTTTTGCCGGTAATCCTACCGCACGGACTTGTCGCCGGCGTAGCCCCGAACTTTCTTCGTCAGGAAAGCGACTACGACTGGCCGGAGCAAGGTGGCCGCGAGACGCAGTCCGCCCATCAAAAGACCGGCCGTCATCAAGCCCTTCTTTTGCTCCTCGCCCTTCTTGGCCTGGCCGGACTTGCCGGCCTTCAGTCTGAGAGTCTTCGTTCTGCCAGAAGGGCGCATGGTAAAGAGGGTTCCCAGCAAAGTCGCTGCTGAAATCCAGATTCCCGAATGCCGCTGGAACGACTTCCGCAGTTTCAATGGGAAATCCAGTTCGTAGCGAACGCCGGTCAGATCGCGCGCCAAGCGGTCGCGCGTATGCGCGATCTCTTGCCGGATCTCCTCTATCGGTTTTGGTTTTGGTTCCTCTTGTCGACGCTCTTTAGCCATTCGCGATCTCTCTTCAATTCCGCCATGCTCGCTTCAAACATTGGCTTGGCAAGCTGAGTGCGAGCAAAAAACCCGCAACCTGCCGCCAGCAGGAAATGTAACACGGACGCAGCCAGCGCGATCCAAACCCACGACACACCCGTCGCGTGCGCGATACCAAAGATCGCACTCACGACGAGGAAAATGTAACCGGATGCGATAAGGATTAGCGCACCCACCACTGCTCCCGCTAAAAGAAGGAGATGGACGAGCGCTGTCTTCGATTCCCGCCCAAACAAACCGATGCGGGTCTCAAAAAATGCCGCCAGCGAACTCGCCAGCGAGACAACATTATTGACCAAGCCCGCATGCCCCGCAGGGTTGCGGAACCGCATGGTTTCGCCAGCCATTCAGCGAATGCTTAACGCCGAAAGATGATGCCCAGAACAAAACCGATCCCGAGAGCTGTAAAAACAGCCTTGGTCGGATTCTCGCGCACATAGGCTTCGCCATCTTCCTGAAAAGTCCGCACGCGATCCTGCGCATCGCCCCAAGCCTGTTCCGCTTTGCCGCGGTATTCCCCCGCGATGCTGGTCGCGGCCGTTTTCAGATCATCTGCCGCGCGGCGTGCGTTCGTCTTGCTGCTCTCGAGATTCGATGTTGCCTCTGACGTGCCCATTCCACTGGTACCCACCCCGGTGGTGCCGATTCCGCTGGTGCCGAGGCCCTGCTTTACTGGATTTTCTTCAGCCATAATAAGTTCTCCTGTGTATTTCTAATCAAGGTTCCGCCCGATGTTCCTTCAGTGCAAACAGCGGCAACGAGACTCCTCTAAAGCAGAAACGTAAATCACGCCGGAACTGCGCTTACTACGAGCAACTATTCGCCCTAGAGGGTCTCGCGACGACGGATTATTTCTCCCGAAAGATGATTCGCGCCTTTGTGAGGTCGTAGGGCGAAAGTTCCACCTCCACTTTGTCGCCAGGAACAATCCGGATGAAGTGCTTGCGCATTTTCCCGGAGATATGAGCGAGAACGTTGCGGTTACCTGGCAGGTCGACGCGGAACATGGTGCCGGGCAAGACCTGCGTCACCGTTCCTTCCGTAACGATCTGCTCTTCCTTCGGCATGCAGGGGTAAGATATTCAATGTCGCTCTTTTTCTCAAGCTGCGGAGCCACCGTTGTAGCCAGCTTAGTTGAGGGACACAGGTCGAAGGTATTCGCGCTTTTGTTCGCGCATCCACCAGCGGCCGGTCTCGCGACGTTCTCTCCTTGTCGAGAACCGGTAGTCATAAAGAACAGCGCGGATATAACGCGGCGGTCTTTCGGGAAATGGATTTCGTTCCAGCAATTGCACCACGCTGGAGCTATTGCGAAGCAAGGAGGCAGCCAAGCCGTAAAACCAGATATTCTCGCGCGCACCGCCTAGCGCCGCGAACCACATCTGCCAGTCGAGTCGCGGCTGATGCGGCGCCACCCACCGCGGCGGATCTTTCTCTTCGCCTGGTTTCCAGCGGAACGTGTACGGCACCCAATCAATCCCATCAGCGCTCCCTTCCACAATGATCTCGGGACGAGTTCTCGTCATGACTCGGAATAGTCCGTAGCCATTGACAATCCGAAAAGGCTCAAGGCTTGAATAGAAAGCAGCGAGCGAGCGCGGCGGCGACGCCTTCGGTTTAAAGGCACTGAAGATCAACCATCCGTTTATCGGCAGCAGGAGAACAAGCGCCGCGACCGCGCAGCAATGCTGCACGCCCGGGCTGAGGCTCGCAGTCCTGACGCCGTTGCGCTTGCTCCTGCGTAATGCACGCGACCACGACGCATCGTCGATGAGCAGAAGGCAAAGCGCGATCGTCAGCAGATTGAAAAACGCGTAATTGCCCGTCAGCGCGATCAGCCCTTGTAACGTCACGAGGAGCGCACACCCGATCAATCGCAGCCGTCTGGGCCCCCAGATCAGAAAGGGCGCCAGCACCTCGACAAACAGCACGAACCCCGTGGCGAAGCGCTTGAATCCATCGGCGCTCTGTTGCATCCACCAACCCAGCGGCGTCGGGAGCGGTTGCGTCTCGAAGTGATAGTGTAGGGCGGTCAGATTCCACCAGGAATCATCGCCGCTCGTCAGCTTCACGAGGCCCGACATGAACATCAGCTTAAAGAGCAGCAGTTTCAGCAGGAACAAGCCGAGACGTGCCAGCGGCGCTGCATCGTTGCGCCTCAGGCGCCATTTCCAAGGCGCGAAAAAAATCGCGAGAAAGCCGGTTTCCAGCAGCAGGATGTCCCATTGGAAACTCAGGAACGTCTGACCGGCGACTGTCAGCGATAAGTAGCAGACGTACAGAATTAGCAGCGAAATTGCCGGCAGGAAACCGGCCAGGAGCAACACGGAAGACGCCGCACCTACGCCGCAGAGAAAGTGAAGAAAGGTATCGCTCGAATCGACCCAACAGAGCGACGGGAGAAGCAATGGCGCCTGCGCGCCAACCTGCGCGCGGGCGAACGACAGATACTCGCCCACGGGAGAAATCCCATTCTGCCCAATCAAGCCGTCTACCTGTGTCCAAAGCGAAACAAAGGCTATGAGGTAAATTAATCCGAGCGAGCGTAGGAAAAGGCGGCGGGCCGTGAAGTAAGTGGGCCGCAGCACGTCTTCGCCCCACATCAGGCGGGTGGCCGCGGAAGCGAGATAACGATTCTTCGCCACGACTACGTAAGCCAGTTCCGTGAAGGCTGCGAAACCCGGGAGGCGATCGTAGGACCACATCATCCACTTCCCGCGACGAGCGCGCGCTAACGAACGGAAGACTGCCTCCGCTCCGCTGGAGACTTTCCCATCCGTATCGACGAGCTGAACCGCCTTCTGAAATTCAACCGAAGGAATCTCTGGATATTGAGAGCCTGCTTCCTGCGACGTCGCATACTCGACTTCGTCTCCGGTGCTTTCCCGCCAACGTTCGACCCAGCGCCGGCAAAAATGGCAGTCACCATCCCAGAGCAACAGCGGCTTCGGTGGGCGATTATCCACGTAGCGATGCGACTCGCGGTTCATAGGTCCTTCTAAGAGCTACAGAAACTCCGCCCAAATGGGAGCGTGGTCTGAGGGCTCTTTGCCTTTTCGCATCTCACGATCGATCCCCGCGTCGCGACAGCGCTCCGCCATTGCCCTGCTCGCCAGCACCGCATCGATCCGCAATCCGCGGTTCTTCGGGAACGAAAGCATCCGGTAATCCCACCACGTGAACAGTCCTGTCCCGGAGTGATGCAAGCGGAGCGTGTCAGTGAGTCCCGCCTCGCCCAGGCGCGCAAACGCAGCCCGCTCCCCATCCGAGCACATGATCGCCCCATGCCAGAGCGCTGGATCGTGCACGTCTTCATCTTTCGGAGCGACGTTGAAATCACCGCAAACCACCAGATCCGTCGCGGCGGCCTCCTGTTCGAGCAAACAAGCATGCAATCGGCCATACCACTTCAGCTTGTAGGCGTAAGCAGGCGAGCCGACCGCCTGGCCATTCGGCGCGTAGACGGAAAAGACGCGAACTCCGCCGATGGTCGCCGCGATCACGCGCGCCTGTGGATCTTCCTCCTCGTCGCACAAAGCTAGCCGCACATCGCGTGGTTCTTCTTTCGAGAGAATAGCCACGCCATTGTAGGACTTTTGCCCGTGGAACGCGGATTGATAGCCGGCCGCGCGCAAGTCAATTGATGGAAACTGCTCATCCGTGCACTTCGTTTCCTGCAAGCAGACGATATCCGGCTGCGCAGTCGCCAGCCACCCAAGCAAACGCTCCTGACGTTTACGAAGCGAGTTGATGTTCCAGGAAACGATCTTCATCTGGCCTTGCCTTGCTGCGTCGGCGTTTCGTCATCCTGCGCCCCGCTTCACAATTCGATCTCCACCCCCGGCGGAGGCACGATCACTTCCGCCTCCGGCAATTCGGCGACGAGTCGTGCCTGTACCCACTTCACCGCCGGCACATCGCCGTGCACGAGCACCACTTTCTTCGGCGCTAGCTTCGTGACGTAGGCCACAATCGATTCTCGGGAAGCGTGCGCACTGAACTGGAACGTTTCGATTTGGCAGCGCAATTCCTGCGGCGGTTCGTCCGGATCGACCGCGACGAGATCGCCTGGTTTCGCCGCGCGCAGAACGCCCGCCGGAGAAAGCGGGTCCGCAAAACCGACGAAAAAAATCGAGTGTTTCGGGTCCTCGATAACCCGCCGCGCGAAAGTGTTGGAAAGGGTTTTTGCTGTCATCATCCCGCTGGAAAGCGCGTAGATTCGCCCCGGCTTCGCGGGAGCCTCGCCGATAGTCTGGCCATTCAACACAAACGGCTCCAGCTGCTCCAGCAACTGCAGCCGCGGAAAGTTGCGCCGGCTGGTGAGCGCAAAGCGATCGTAAATCTCGGTCATCTTCAGGCTCAGTCCGCCAATGTAGAAGGGGAACTCGCCCAGCAACCTTTCCCGACGGAAGCGATGAATCATCGCCAGCGCTTCTTGCGTTTTTCCCAGCGCGAAAACCGGCATAAGAATGCATCCGCCACGCTCGAAAGCCCGTGCGATTGCTTCCGCAAGTCGCTGCTCCTCGGCCGCGCGGGTGAATCCTTCCGGCAAAGGATTATCGCCGCGCGTCGTTTCCATGATCAGGACATCGATCCCGGACTCGGGAAAAACGGCTCGTTGCGCGATGGTCTGATCATCGAAATTGACGTCGCCGCTGTAGAGAACCGTTCGCCCTTCGCTTCGCAGGAGAACGCCGGCCGAACCGAGGACGTGGCCGGCATCAAAAAACTCAAAGGTCATGCCGTCGCGTTCAGGCTTCCGCACCCGTTCGCCGTCAAGCTTGATTGGCTGGCGAAACCGGCACAAGCGCCAGATATCGGCAGCGCGATTCGCTTCTTTGTGCGTGAAAAGTGGGTACATTGTCGCGCCGATCTCTTCACGCTGCCGCGTCATCACATTCACGGAATTGTGCAGCAGAGCGTTGCCGATTTCCGCCGTTGCTTCGCTCATGAAGACACGCGCCTGTGGTTGGCAACGCATTAGAACCGGCAGTGTCCCGATGTGATCCTGATGCGCGTGTGAAACTATGATCGCATCAATCTCGTCGCCGCCGATCGCTTGAAAATTTGGCAGTGCCCCGTCACCGTCCCGCTTCGGGTGCATCCCGCAATCAAGGACCAGGCGCTCATTGCCCGTCTCGATCAAATAGCAGTTCGCGCCGATCTCTGTTTCTCGCGTCAGGTTCGTGAACTTCATCGCCGCTCCTTGCTTCAATCGATCGAAGCCGGCGTCGCCACGGTCGCCTCACGCCGGGCGTCTTTTCTTTGGAAGAGGGTTAGAAAAATCGAGAGCCAGACTGCGCCAAGCGGCAGGACGCCAGGCAACCAGACGTTCGTGCGCGACAGCATCCCGAGAGCGAAAAGGCAATACGCGGCAGTGAACGCAAACCCACATAAGACCAAGTCCACGCGCGCTACCTCCCGCACCGTCGCGAACAATCCGGAGACCAGCAGCAGGATTACGCAATCGAAGATCGGTGAGATCCGCCGCAGATAGCGATTCGCCTGAATGCTGGCGATGGTCGCGGCGAACAGGTCCGGTGGAGAGAGCGGGTTATCTGGCATCCGGACGAGCACGAGACCATCTCGTATTTGCGCAAACTGCGGCGGTGCTGTGCCGCCTGTGTCTCGCTGTTGCGCCGCCAGAAGCAGCTCATTCAGAGTGACGTGACGCGCTCGGGTCGACGCGTTCGGGTCGACCAGCAACGTGCCGTCGCGATTGATCGGGATCCTGCGGTTCTGGGGTAAAAGAATATGTGAGCCGATCTCGATCTTCACCTCTGCGGGAGTAACGCGGAGCCAAAGCATGATCGCCTGCAAGGTGAAGGAGGGAATTACTTCACCGCGACAGAGAAAGAGCAGCGGGATCCGAATTTCCGACGAAATCTCGTTTGGCAGGTTGATGAATCCCGGCGTGGAGATGAGGCGGAGGTCTTCGTTAGGCTGGCGCGTAATTCCGGCGAATGCCGCGAGATCACCGCGTCTGCCTGTTACCTGATTGAAGGCACGAATGTCGCTCCAGGGCGCATCGAGATCGGCAGTCGTGCTCAGCTCGGAAGCGAGCAACAGCTTCGGCACGCGCATTGCCTGATCGAGAAAGACCTGTTCCTGATCCATGTCCCGCTCATTCCAGCGCAGGATGTTCTCGAAGGCGATCACGCTCGGCTGAAAGTCGAGCACTGATTGTAAAAAGAGTGCGAACTCCAGCGGTGAAGCCGCTCCGGCTGTGCTCCCTTCCGCCGG
>JACDBM010000071.1 GCA_013694945.1 Chthoniobacterales bacterium | reverse complement strand
GCGTGGTGATGAAAATCGTAATCCCGCCGTGGCTCAGATCGTAAAGGAGATTCCACATCTGCTGGCGATGGACCGGATCCAGCCCGGAAGTCGGCTCATCGAGAAAGAGGAGCGGCGGTTCGTGCACGAGGGCACAGCCAATCGCGAGGAGTTGTCGCATCCCTCCAGATAAGCTCCCGGCCGGCATGCCCCGTTCCCCTTCCAGATCGATCAAGGCGAGAAGCCGCGCGATCCGCGTCTCCAGTTTGGCCCGCGGAACCCGGCAGGCGCCCCCGAAGAACCGAAAATTTTCCTCCACCGTCAGATCGCGATAAAGACTGAAGCGTTGCGCCACGTAACCGAACTTGGTCCGCACCGTGTGCCGTTCCTTCCAGATGTTTGAGCCAAGGATCTCCCCCTGCCCCGTCGTTGGCCTGACCAGGCCGCAAAGCATGCGCATCGTCGTCGTTTTCCCCGCCCCATTCGCGCCGAGAAAGCCAAAAATGGTGCCGCGCTCGATCGTAAGCGAGAGCTCGTTCACGGCGGTGAACTGACCGTAACGTTTCGTTAGGCGCTCGAGGGCGATGACAGATTCACTCATGGCAGGCGCAGCGCATTATGCCGGTGACTCCAGCCGAAGCCAAACGCCCTCGCGCTTTTTATCGGAGCGCGGGGCGGATGAAAAATTTCGCCTCGGAGCTTCGGATTCCTCCGCTTGCAAAGCGGGAGCGTGCTCGCAAGAGTGGGCCTCGATGCCTTCACGATTTCTTTCCGCCTTTCTCGGTCTCGTTTCCGTTCTTTATGTCAATGCAGCCGAATCCCGCACCGACGCCGTTCGCGAGCTGGCAGCCTTCTCTGTTTTCGAGAAGGTCGATCTCGCGCAGCTCAAGGGCGACGCCAAACCCCTGCGCGGTCCGGCCATGAGCAACTCGCGCTTTCAATCGGTCCAAACCTGCTGGGTCTCGCCCGGCACGCCCGCGCAAGTCAGCGCGGCGCTGCGCAATTTCAATCCGGCGCGGTATCCGGAATTGAAAGTCCTCCTCCAGGTCGGCGGTTCGAGCTTCGCGGCCTTGAGCAGCGCGCCGGACAACGCGGCGGTGCAATGGTTGAAGGACGCAACGGAAAAAAAATCGCCGGACTTGCAGCTGAGTCGTGAGGAAGCCGGGAAGCCGGGAGCATTTGCGCAATTTTGGGCGGCCATTCTGAGCGCGCGCGCCTCGGCCGGACTTTCCTCGCAACCCTCCTACGATCACACCGGCCAGAATATTCGCCCGGGAGAGGAAATCAGCTCCCTGCTCGGCCAGCAACCGAAAATTCGTAAACAATTTGGCGGACTGGCTGGATCGAAAGGCGACCAGTTTTGGGAATTGCTTGATCTCGGCGGCAAAGGTGTGCTGGCTCTGGGCGCGACGAACAACCGCGGGGTCGCGGAGGGCGCGCTGCAAGTGGCCGATGTTCTCTATTACGCCAGCGGCGGTTTCTACGCGGCGCTCACCCTTTATCAGCTTTGGCCCGTCCAGGTGGATGGCAAACCTTCCACGCTCGTCTGGCGCGGCGACATGATTTCTTCCGCGGAACTGGCCGGGCTCGCTGGCGTGGAACGTCTCGGTTCCGAATCCGCCATGATCAAAGATGTGGCGCGCGCGGTCCGAGTCTTTCGCAAGGAGAGCGGATCGCGCTGAAGGCCGCGCTGCACGCCGAAGGTCTTGCTTGCCAGCCGCCGGGCACCGTAAGAGTGAGCCCTTGATGCCACCGCGTTTCATTTCGGCCGCCGCCGGTCTTCTCTGCCTGCTGGCCGCCTCAAGTGTCTCCCGGGCCGACGCTCTTTCCGAGTTGTCCGATTTTTCCGTCTTCGACAATATCGATCTCGAGCAACTGGCTAAGGGCCGCCCCAAAGCCGTCCGCGGAGCAGCCATGAGCTCGCCGCGTTTTCTTTCCGTGCAAATCTGCTGGGTCGTTCCAGGCACTCCCGCGCAACAAGTCGAAGCGCTGCATCGCTGGAATCCTGCCAGTCATCCAGAGTTGAACATCCTCCTCCACGTCAGCGGTCCGGATTTCTCGCGCCTGGGCGATGCGCCGCGCAATGCAGCGGTCAAGGCGTTGGTCAAAGCGACCGAAAAGCTCTCGCCGAAATTACAAATGAGCCGCGCGGAAGCTGCGACGTTTGCCGGCGGCGCCTCGCCGAAAGAGAGAGGCATACCGCCCGCGGTCGTAACTTTCTGGAGCGATCTGCTCGGCGCGCGCTACCAGGCTTTCGCGGCCGGCGGGACCGCAGCCCAATCTTCCTACGATCACACGGGCGAGGCGATAAACCCGGGCGAACAGGTGAGCCGGTTGCTCCAGGACCAGGAGAAAATTCGAAAGCAGTTTGCGCCTTTGCTCGACAATTCCGGGATTGGTCGCGGCGCGGGCGGGAGACCGGAACAGTTTTGGGAATTGCTCGAGATCGACAAAAAAGGTGTGCTCTCGCTCGGCGCCACCTACGGTCGTCCGGGCGCCGGCGGCACTTTCCAGGTCGCGGAAGTTTCCTACTACGCTAGCGGCGGCTATGATACGGCCCTGACCTTTCATCAGATGTGGCCGGTCACGATCGACGGACGCCCGTTCACTCTCGTCTGGCGCGGCGACCTGATTTCATCCGCGGAAGTCGCGAACCTGCGCGGAATCGGCCGGCTCGCCGCCGAGGCCACCTTCAAGAAAGATATTTCGAAATCCGTCGGCTTGTTTCTCCGTGACACGGGTGGCAATCGCTGACCAATCTACCGTCACTTTTTCGCCATCCCATCGTCATGAAAATTTCCATCCGGTTTCTCTCGTTCTGCTTCGTTCTCGCCGCCGCCGGCAGTGCCTTCGCCGGATCCGATGGAACCCCGCCAGCCAGGAACGACATCGCGCCGAGCGAGACGCGCGCCTCCATCCCCTTCGAGTTCGATCTCGAATACGCCTACATCGGCGACTCCGAGGTGAAGCGCAGTTTTCGACGGGTCGATTTCGATGAGCACTACGGACTGGCGCGTTTAATCTACACGCCGCGGCTCAAATTCGGCATCCTGCGGCTCGGCGGAAGTTACGAGCGCTTCGAGTTTGGGGTGCCGAACATCAGCCTGCTGCGGCAGCCTCCCGGCGGCGGTCAATTCTTCGGTTCTCCGCAGATTCCGCGCACTCTTCAGACGGTCTCTGCGATTGTCGGCCTTGACACGCAATTCTCCGATTCGCTTCTCTTTCGCTTCGAAGCGCAGCCAGGCCTTTTCGGCACGGGCGATCTCGATCGCGATACCTTCAATGTTCCGGTCATTATCGGCGGCACTTATATTTACAGTCCCGACCTGCAATTCATCTTCGGCATCAGCGTCGATTACGAGCGCAACTACCCGGTCTTCCCTGGCGGCGGTATTCGCTGGCACTTCGCTTCGCAATGGACCTTGAACGCCGCGCTTCCCACTCCGCGCCTCGAATACGAGATGAATCGAAACCTCATGATTTATGCCGGCGCAGATGTGAAAGGCACCACCTTCCGAGTGGATGAGAATTTCGGCGAATCGCGCGCCGATACTCGACTTAACAACGCCATCCTGACTTATACCGAGCTGCGGGTGGGCGCGGGTCTGGAATGGAAAATCACTCCCGAGATGAAGTTGTCGCTGGAAGGCGGTTATCTTCCCTACCGCGAGTTTGATTATCATCGCGCCGACATCCGCTACACCCACGAAGAAGGCGCGCCCTACGGCAGCATTTCGTTGCGCGCGGCCTTTTAGGCCTCGGAGCACAGCGGCATCAGCGAAACGCGGCGTAGAACTACCGGAGCTGTGCGTCCAGCGCGCCGATCTTCCGCGTCTCGGGCCAGATGCGCGAGACGCCGAGCACGGCGAGAATTGTTCCAATCCCGCCACCGACCACTGAGAGCACCGGCCCAAAATAGGCCGCGGTCAGCCCTGACTCCAGCGCGCCGAGCTCATTCGAAGTGCCGATAAAAATGTTGTTCACGGCGGAAATGCGTCCGCGCATTTCGTCGGGAGTCAGCAATTGCACGAGCGTGTGGCGAATGACCACGCTCACGCTATCGAAAAGACCGGTGAGAAACAACATCGCGAGCGACAACCAAAGAGAGCGTGACAGGCCAAATACAATCGTGGCGAGGCCGAAGCCTGTCACGGTCCAGAGCAGCGTCTGACCTGCCTTTTTAATCGGCGGGAGATATGCGATCACGATCGCCATCACAAACGCACCGATCCCAGGCGCCGCGCGCATCCAGCCGAGACCAATCGGCCCGGAGTGCAGAATCTTGGCGGCAAAAATCGGCAACAACGCCGTCGCTCCGCCGAGCAGGACGGCCACCATGTCGAGCGTAATCGTGGCGAGAATGATCTTCTTGCTCATTACGAATCGCATCCCCTCGACCAGGCTTTGCCATGCGCTTTGTTCTACGCGGCTGGCTCGTGCCGTTCGGCGAATCGGCAAGACAAGCAGGAGAAAAGAAAGAGCGCAAAGCGCGTCCAGGGCATAGATGAAAGGGAAGCCCAGGCGCACGATGAGCAACCCGCCGAGCGCCGGTCCGATCACGGAGCCGACCTGGAAGGCGCTGCTATTCCACGTAACCGCGTTCGCAAATGTTTCACGCGGCACCAGCGTCGGGAAGTAGGAACTGCGCGCGGCCCAGCCAAAGGTGCGGCCGGTCGCGGAGACGAGCAGAATTAAATAGATCAACGGCAGCGAACGATCGTCGAAGTGATAATTGGGCTGCCGCTCGAAGACGCTTGCGATCGAAGCAAGCAGATGATTTCCGCCTTCCAGCACGGGCCACGCTGGCAGCTTGAGGTGATTCCAGGATACCCAGGCGAGCGCGAGCGAGCAGACGGCGCTGATCCCCTGCGACCAGATGATGATGCTCTTGCGGCTATAGCGATCGGCCACGTGACCGGCCGGGAGCGACAGGAGCACGACCGGCAGGGCAATCGCCAGGCCGACCAAACCTAGCGCGGTCGCGGAGTTCGTTAGTCCATAGATTTCCCATTCCACCGCGACGAACAGCATCAGCCGGCCGATGACGGAGATGAGATTGCCTAACGAATAGAAGCTGAACGCGCGAATTCGAAAGGCCGCGTAGGGATCGCGCTTGCCGTCCCGGAGCGGCTCCAGAGTTCCTTCCGCGGTCGCAGGACGCCGCGACTCGGGACGCTCGTAAGCGGGGCGTGGTGCGTGCGGATCTGCGTCAGCCATGTTCGCGCCGCTCCGGCCGGAAGCGGCGCAGTGGATTGTAGTTTCCGCCCTGAGCGCCGCAAGGGGGCGCCGCTCGGCCCCTATTCGAAAGCCTTGCTGCTGTCGTTCCAATGAAGAAACGTGACCACCCGGCCTTCAAGTTCGACATTTTGACGAGAAGGCTGAGCCGCGCGGCCGAGACGGTTCCGAGACGAAACGCAACGAAGTGCGCGTGGAAACTCCGCGGCGTCCGATTAGTGAAAAATGAGTAGAGAAGCGGAAGACGCCACCAATCCGAAGGTCTCGATCGAGACCGATGTGCCCGAGACGGAGACTACGGCCGCGCCCCGCCTCCGTCTTTCGGACGCTCTGATTCGCACCTTCGACGTCCGCTCCGTCGCGTTAACGGGGCTATTCATCCTGGCGCTTTTTTACACGATGTATTTCATGCGCTCGGTTTTGCTCCCGATCGTGCTTGCGTTGCTTCTGAGCTATCTGTTCAAACCGGCCCTGCGCGGTCTCGCCAAGCTTAAGATTCATCCGGCTTTGGGCGCCGCGATTCTCATGTTTGGCATTATTGGAGGCGTCGGCTACGGAATCTCGTTCCTCGCCCCTCCCGTGGCCGGCTGGCTGGAGAAAGCACCTTACGGTCTTGCGCGACTCCAGCAGAAGCTGATGCCGTTGAAGAAGCCGATGGAAAAGGTGGCGGAAGCCGGTGGCGAGATTCAAAAATTGACATCGCCAGACACCGGCTCCGCTCCCGCCCCCACCGTGGAGGTGAAGAGAAACGGAATGGCTGAAATGCTGTATGGGCGCACGCCGGAGTTCATTTTCAGCACCGTCTTATTGTTGATCCTGCTCTATTTCCTGCTCGCCTACGATGAGGTCTTCCTCACAAAGCTCGTCAAGATGATGCCGCGGCTGGAGGACAAAAAACGGGCGGTCTCAATCGCGCACGAGATCGAGTCCCACGTTTCGCGTTATTTGCTGACAGTCACGCTGATCAACATCGGCCTGGGCATTGCGGTCGGGACCGCGGTCGCTTTTCTCGGATTGAGCAACCCGGTGATGTGGGGCGTTCTCGTCGCGGTGCTGAACTTCGTGCCTTACCTTGGCGCTCTCACCGGGATCACTTGCATGACGATCGGCGCCGTCTTGAGCTTCGACAGTCTCAGCTACGCTTTACTCTTTCCCGCCACCTACCTTCTGATCGCGAGTATCGAAGGTAACTTCGTGACGCCCTACGTGATGGGTCGTTCGCTCACGCTCAATCCAGTCATCATTCTTTTGTCTATCACCTTTTGGGGTTGGATGTGGGGAATCGCCGGCATCATCCTGGCCGTCCCGATTCTCGCTGCCTTCAAGATCTTTTGCGCTCACATCAAAGAGATGGAGCCAGTGGCTGAGTTTCTCAGCTGAGCGCGAAGGGCCAAGACGCCAGCCGGCGCGCGAGACGAATCTCCCGCAGGTCTGGGCCGCATCTGTCGCCGCAGGGCGTTAAGATCCACCAAATCCCGTTGTAGGGATCGAGCGCTCCGTTGCGGCAAGCCCGCGAGGATGTCACGCCTTTCACGACGACAAAGCGCCGTCGCTACAACATCGCACTTGCAGGCGCAGGCCGACCCAAGATGTTACGCCCCCTCCGCCGAACGGTAGCATTAATAGCAATCCATTACTCAACTTCAGGCCGGCGGCAGATCGCGTCCGCCGCGACTGACAGCTCAAGCATCGAGCACGGCTAATGGAAACCGATGCGTTTCAGAAGGGAGGCGAAGCGCGGGTCCGAGCGGAGTGCGTCCCACTTCGGATCGACCCGGAGAAAACTCAGGTGCAAATCGCGTTCCTCGCAGGCTTTCTCGAGCCAGGCGAAGGCTTGGTCCGATTCCCCCAAAGCGGAAAGGATCACGGCGACGCTGGAAGGAGGTATGTAGCGTTGAGTCGAAAGCCTTTCCAGCTCGTCCAGTGCCGTCTGCGCTTGAACTGCATCGCCCGCATTTGCCGAAGCATAACCTCTCATCGAGATCGTCTGAGAGTTTCGTCCGGATAATTCTGTTGCCGCTTCAAATTCAGGGATTGCCTCGGAGAATCTCCTTTGTCGTGTATGGATATTTCCAAGATACAGATGAGCGAGCCAAAAGTTCGGGTTCAACTCGAGAGCCTTTCGCAGACTCGCCGCCGCCGCCTCGTCGCGGTTCGCATAAAACAGAATCGCTCCTTCGAGTAGACAAATGATGGGCGAGACGGGATCGAGCTGACGAGCCCGCGCTCCCGCAACGGTCGCTTCGTCGAAACGTCCCAGATCTTGGAGGACCTGACCGAGAACGGCATGTCCGAAGGCCAGATTAGGATTGAGCTCGATCGCGCGCCTGGCCTCTCTCTCAGCACCAGCCCAGTCCCAATCGAACCAAATGTGGATGAACGCGAGAGTTACGTGAGGTTCCGCCAGCCATTCGTCGATCTCGATCGCTTTCACGGCGGCGGCTCTGGCCTGCGGGAAAATGTCTTTGGGTCGCACATCGCCCGTCATGGAAAGAGCTCGATAAGAGTCGGCCAAGCCGAAATAGGCCGGCGCGTAGCTCGGATCCAGTTCGATGGCCTGCTTAAAGAAGCCGATGCTTTTCGTGAGTTCGGGCGGAGTGAGTTTGTTCCAATGAAATCGCCCCGTCAGGAAAAGCTCATAAGCCTCGAGGTTCTCCGTGTCGCGCTTCGTTAGCCGAGCCCTCTCATCTCCACTCAGGCGCAAGGCGAGCGCATCCGCCACTTTCTGCGAGATCGTATTCTGCACGGTGAAAACGTCGGTGAATTTTTCGTCGAACGTGCCCGCCCAAAGCGAAGCCCCATCCGCCACATTGATCAGCCGCGCGGTCACTCTGATTTGATCGCCGGCCCGCTGCAGGTTGCCTTCCAGGACAGAGGTGACGCCGAGCTCGCGTCCCGCGCTCAGCGGATCCTGATCGAGATCGCCAAATTTGCGGACGGAAGTCAGGGACGTGACGATGATTTCGCGACTGTTACTCAGTTTGGTAATCAAAGAGTCGGCCATGCCAAGCTCGAGCACCGGGTCGCGGGTTTCGGCTATTAGTGGCTTGAAAGGCAGGACCGCGATTCGCTTTTCCGGAACACGCGCCAGAGTCGCCGAGGGAGAAGGCCCCGCGGCCCTGCGCTTCGGCTTCAAGGGATTGAAGACCCAGTAGATGATTGGAAGAAGAAACGCCAGCACCAGGGCTACTCCCGTGATCACGTTCTTGCGACGACTACGCATGCTCCTCGCGTCCGCAGCCTTGGTGGCGGCATTGGCCTCCCGGTGTTGCCGCAGCTTCGTCGGAACAGCAGGATTTCCCAGTTCGCCGGTGTGAAGATTGGATAGCGAAACGGTTACACCGTGCTTTACCTCGCAATCGCCGAGATCGTGCAACCGCGGCTGCCACTCGCGATACTGCGCCAGGTCGTCCGCCACGCGTTTCGAAAGCAGAATGTGCCCGGCATCTCCGCAATCCATGACGCGCTGCGCGGTGTTGATTCCGCCACCGGCGATATTGGCCCGCTCGTTTACATCGGCGATCTCGTTGATGGGTCCACTGTGAATTCCCATTCGCACCCGAATCTCCGGGTGAGCTTTCAGCGCCTGGCTGATCTCCAGCGCGCAATGAGCCGGTGATTCCGGGCTGTCGCGAAAAACCAGTGCCATCCCATCACCGCTCGGCAGACGGATGAGTTTGCCGGCTGCATCGGCGGCGCGCACCCGTTCGGTCGCGCGCACGAGATCGTTCAACTTGTGGAGCGCTTCGCTCTGTTCGTTGATGAGCAGCTTGGAGTAACCCACGATATCGATGAACAAAACGTGCCCGATTTCGAGTTGCAACTCGCGCTCTCGTTCAGTGGACATCCGGTTCATTTATTGCTTCGTATCTTGCGGCGCGAGCGAGGCGACGATTTCTTCGAAGCGGGGATCGCCGCGCAACGGATCCCAGAAAGGGTGCAGTTTCAGTTGGCCATAACTTAGCGTCCCCGGAATTCGTGTCGCGATGGCCAATTGCTGAAATGCGACGTCCTTGTCCCCGACCCACGCGCAAATGACCGCGAAGAGTGCGAGCATATCGGAGCCGGTGATCGTATCTTGCGCTACTGGCATAAGCTCCACGGCCCGTCGTCCCTCCCGCAGGGCTTCCTCTCTTCGACCGAGTCCAGCGTCAATCAGACCGAGGACGCAGAGCGCGGGAGCATAATCGGGCTGGACGTGAATTAATTCTTCCTGCTGCATTCGAGCGACTGTAAACGCGCTTCGCGCCGCGGCGGTGTCACCGCGCATACGAGCCTGCAAACCCTCTACGAAGGGACGATTGACGCGAACGAAATTCACTAACCGGAAACTATCGCCAGTGAGAGCTCCGAGGGCTCGGCTGATGCCTGGGAGATCGCGTTCACAGAGCGCAAGATTTACCCAGCTGTCGGCGAGGCTGGGTGCGGCGGCAGGATCTTCAGCGAGAATGGCGTCGATCGTGGTGTGCAACGGCCGGAGATCCGCTCTCCCATAGAAAGCAACCTCCGCTCGTTGCACCCTCGTATCGACATCTTTCCCTGCAATTTCCAGCGCACGATCCAGAGCAGCGCCGCTCTCGGGGTAGCGTCGCAGCAGTTGATAGCTGTAGGCAACTTGTTGAAACAAAAAAACATTGCGCGGATCCAGCTCGACCGCTCGTGTCAGATTGCGCATGGATTCTTCCCAACGTCCCTGGCGGCGGTCGATATAACCGGCCAGGGCCACCCCATCGAATCATTCGGCAAGGTGCACTGTGCGAGGGCGATCTCGGCGCGGGCGCGGGCGTAGTCGAGAAAGGTGCGATAAAGGTGCTGGGCCAGGGCCAGGTGCGCTTCCCCTGCCTCAGGGCGCAAACGCAGAGCCGTTTGGACTGCCGCATCGGCCGCAGCGAGCCGGGCCGGTGTGTGGTCCAGGTTAATGAAATAAAGCTGGTTGTGCGCGGCGGCCAATTGGCAGTAGCCCAGAAAAAATGCCGGATCGCGTGTCACCGCCTGCTGCAGCAATTCCGCCGCTTCCAAGAGATTATCCTTCGCGCGCGCAGCAAAGACGGAACGTAGCAGCAAGCTCTTCGCGCGAGTGTAAAGATCGAAGGCCACGAGATCGGCGGTCGGCGGGCGCTCAATCGCCGTTTTTTCGCTTGGCGAAAGTTTCGCCCGAAGCTGGTCCGCGATCGTTTTAGCGATCTCGCTTTGAATCGCAAATACATCCGCTAGGTCGCGATCATACGTCTGCGCCCACAGATGCGCATCAGTCCGCGCATCGACCAACTGCGCGTTGACGCGCACTCGATTGCCGGCGCGCTG
>JACDBM010000053.1 GCA_013694945.1 Chthoniobacterales bacterium | reverse complement strand
GTTCGAGCCCGATAGCCGGCTTTAAGTTATCATTGGCTGTCGTTGCACATAGGCACTTACGACGATCAATGGAAATGAGCTCTAGCTCTGATTAGCTGCGACGTGCTCCGTTCTCGAGCTGCGATATAGAAACGCGGTATAGAAAAGGACGCGCAGAACGACATCGGCGCCATCAGAGCCGAGGGGCATAGAACCTCGTATTCTCCAACTTTTCCATGAAACTCGTTTCAGGGCGCAGGAGAGGGTTGGGCTGAGGGAGACGATTTTTGCAGCTCGCTTCTAGTGCAATGTATCCTTCGAAGTGAGACTGGCGGGTGTGTCTTGCTTGGTCACACTGGAACTAATGCGCTTGTCATCCCGAGCCGCGAAGACGGCGAGGGACCTCACATCGCATCTCGGATAACTGACGGTCCGGAGTTGCCCACTTCGGCTCAATTTACCGCACCAGAGCGTTCGTGCGCGATGTGATCGGTCGTGCATGTCGAGAAAGGATGTCTCCTCTTGGATTGCGAGGTCTCTCGCCGTCTTCGCGGCTCGGGATGACAACACAGGTTGCGCGACCCCGCCGTTCCGACTCCTTGATCGTAGTCTCGATTTTACCGATACACTGCACTAGTCTTTCGCTTTCGCGTAGATCTGGTTCAGAAAGTCTGACGCCGCCGTGATCGAGAAAATCCCGCCGATCACTCGTGTCGCGCGCGGCGCGCGCTGAAATCCAAACACGAAGGCCGAGGCGACCCATGGCGCGATGCAATATGGGCAGGTGATCAAGTCGCCGACTGCTTCCTGCATTCCCTCGCCGCGCGCCTCTTCCTCCACTTCGCCCGCGCCGGCTGATTTCTTGAGCTTCACAAAAGGCGCGCGAAACGGGCTGGTGACGAGATCCTTCGTGATCACGCGGCTGAGCTTGTGCGTGGCGATGCCGAGCAGGATAAGATCGCCCCAGCTCAGCTCAGGGGCTTCGTCTTCCGGTTTCGCAACCGTGGACGCGACGATGCTGCTCAACGCGACGGTAAACAATCCGACCAAGGCCGCATAACCGCCGAGCGGACGTTCGGTCTTCGAGTAGCCCTCGAACGCACCAGTCGCAGCGTGCGTAGCACGCGCGGCTCGTTTGCGGCGTGGCTTCGATTCTTTGTTACTCATTCGCCTGACTGACAGAGGCAGCGATCAGGATGTGCCAAGGAATTTCTCCACCGTGTCGCGGCTGCCTTTCGCGGTGAACAGATATGCGTGTTCGCCGTCCACCCATGTCGCCGTCATCCATTCGCCCTGCCCAGTGAAGTGCGGATCGGCTTTCGTAGCGCGCAGTTTCGCCACGGCTTTGCGATTCACGACGAAGAGGTGCACGAGCTCGCCATTATCATCGCGCTTGAAGCAGATGAGCGCGACATCGCGCCCGCGGAAACGCAGTTTGCGGCAGCCGGCTGCGTCCATCTGCTGTAGTCGCGGCGGAATGTTCAAATCCGACGGCGCGCCGCTCTCTTCCAAGAACGCGGTCAGGCGCGACAACTGCGATGCTTTTAGATCGAGGGTCGGATCGAGTCGGACGAAGCTCACCATCTCGTCGCGGTAATCGGCCAGCGAGGTGGCAGGTTGAAAAAGGCCCTGCCAGGAACCGAAGAAGACGGCGAGAAGCACGATCGACGCGGCGAGTAACGCGATCTTCCGCGGCCACGTTGGCCGGAATGGCACCGTGACCGGCGGTTCCGGATTCAACAAGCACTCCCTAAGCCCAGCCGGAACAGCCACGCCTTCGAGTTTCAAACCGATGAGCCGATCGAGCTCCTGCTCCTCTTGCCACCATCGCGCCAGCGCGGGTTCGACTTCTGTCAGTTTGCGCGCTTCTTCGAAGCGCGCGTCGCCGGCGTACGATTCGTCCGCACGATACGCGCTGAGGATGGAGCGAGCCTCTGTGTTATCCACTGCCTTGCGCCTCCTTTATTGGCACCACTTTGCGATCCGCCACCGCCGCGCAGTCAGAGAGTCGCGTCCGCAATTCCGCCTTCCCGCGCGAGATGCGCGACATCACGGTCCCGATCGGTATCTCGAGAATCTCTGCGATCTCGCGATACGAATGCTGCTTCATGTAAAAGAGTGTGACCGGCGCGCGGTAACGATCGTTCAGTGCATGCAACGCTTCTTGCACGGTGGCAGCATCGAGAGAGTCGACGACGGTGGATGCGACATGCAGCGGCTCGAATTGCGAAGCGTCCTCCGTCTCGACGAAGCGGTCGGCATGGCGTTTCCGCGCGAGAAACTCACGATAGAGCGTGGTGAAGAGCCAGGTCTTCGCTCGGGAGCGGTCGCGCAATTGATGGCCCTTCTTCGCCCAGGCCCAGAAGGTTTGCTGGGTCAGATCCGACGCGTCGGATTGGTGGCGGCTGAGCGAGAGACCAAAGCGATAGAGCGGCATGTAGAATTCCTCGACGAGGCGCTCGAATTCCACATCGGCCACAGGCCCACAAGTATCCGGTCGCATTCCCAGCCGCCAGTGAAAATTCCTGATACCCTCGACAGCGGAACGATAGTAAGAGACGGCAGAGTGTTCGTTATTCCGAGCGCGAAATAATAGGCTGGCCCGCTCCTCCTAGCCGTATGTTCCGATTCCACTTAATTGTCTGTCTGACGAGCTTGGTTGCTTCCGCGCGCGCGGCGGATCTGACGTTCGAGAGCGGGCCCACGCGCACCCACCTGCTCGAGCTATACACCTCGGAAGGTTGCAGCAGTTGTCCGCCTGCCGAGGCGTGG
>JACDBM010000025.1 GCA_013694945.1 Chthoniobacterales bacterium | reverse complement strand
GATCCGTTCCGTGAAGTTCGTCCTGGGAGATGTAAAGGAGTCGATCACCGGTCCTTTCGATATCGTGACAGCGAATTTATACTCGGAGCTGCTCGCTGCCATGATGCCGCAGTTTGCCAAGTGCCTGGCGCCAGATGGCCGGCTGATACTTTCAGGGGTGCTTCGTCGACAGGAAGCGGGGCTTGCTCGCAGTCTCCGGCGCCAAGGTCTCGGTATTCAAGAGACTCGCCGGCGCGGAAAGTGGATTGCCCTTGTTTGCGCCAGGCAATCCTGCTCCGAATCCTGATCCTACTCTCTCAGACGTTTCGCTGGGATTAAGATCAGGATCAGGAGCAGAAGTTAAAAACCGAGTTGACGCTCGCGCCCCCCAAAAGCACGTTCCCGCACCTCTGGCGGTCTTCATTCCCTGCATCGACGCGGTTGGATCTGTGGCACCGCGGAACAAAATGTATGCCGGCCGAAGAACTCTCTTACGTCATCCTTACGCCCTATTCGATGCGCAAGTCGCGCACGGGCGGCATCATCTCGCGTTTGATCTCGCGCACCGGTCTCGATCTGGTGGCCGGCCGCATGTTCGCTCCGAGTGATGAACTGGTGCGGCGCTACGCGGAGACGATCGTGACCGAGAGGGAACCGCGTTATCGAGCGACTCAGGAGTTGATCCGCGAATACGTGCTGCGGAATTTTAGCAGGAATGTTGACGGGCAGCGTCCGCGGGTGCTCATGCTGGTTTTTCGTGGTGCCGAAGCAATCGAGAAAATTCGCCAGGTCGTGGGCCACATCGTCCATGAGCGCACCAGCGGCGAGACGGTGCGCGATACGTTCGGCGATTACATTACCGACCAGGCGGGCAAAGTGACTTATTTTGAGCCAGGCGTCCTCGCGTCGTTCGAGGCGAAGGCGATCGCGAGTGACCTCAAGCTTTGGGCGGAATTTTCCGATCGGGATGGTGGAATTCTCGATCGCGTGATCAGCTTCGCACCCGGCGCCCAGGTTGAAAAGACGCTCGTCCTAATCAAGCCCGACAATTTCAAGTTCCCCAATCTGCGGCCCGGCGGGGTGATCGAAGTCTTCTCGCGCACGGGGCTCAGCATTGTGGGGTTCAAAGTGCACCGCATGAGTGTGGCCGAGGCCGAGGAGTTTTATGGCCCGGTGCTGCCGGTTCTGGAGGAAAAACTCGGTTCTGGGAAGGGCCGCAGCGCCTGGGAAGACATTGTCGAGTTTATGTCGGGGGGTCGCCCCAGCGCGACGGAAGGCGACAGCCGGGAGGCGCCCGGTAGCGAGAAGTGCATCGCCTTGGTTTACCAGGGCGAAGATGCGGTCCGTAAAATCCGCGACGTGCTCGGGCCGACCGATCCGAGCAAAGCTCCGCCGGGCTCCATCCGGAAGGAATTTGGCCAGTCCATCATGGTCAACGCCGCGCACGCCTCCGACTCAGCGGAGAACGCGCAGCGCGAGATGGGAATCCTTCACGTCGAGGAGAATAACTTCAAACCTTTGATTGAAAGCTTCTACGAGCGCCAATAGCTTCGATTTCCATTTTGCAAACTTCTACTCACACTCCCGCCATGGAAATTTCCGAGCGCGCTTCTCAGTTAACTCCCTCGATCACGCTCTCAATCGACAGCAAAGCCAAGGCGATGAAAGCCGAGGGGCTCGATGTCTGCGGGTTCGGCGCGGGCGAGCCCGATTTCGACACGCCGGAGCACATCAAGGCGGCAGCAATCGCGGCCTTGGAAGGGGGTTTTACGAAATACACGCCCAGCGCTGGTTTGCCCGAGCTGCGCCAGGCGATTGCCGACAAGCTCCAGGCTGACAACGGGCTCAGCTACAAGCCGAGCCAGATCGTGGTGAGCTGCGGGGCAAAGCATTCCTGCTACAACGCCATCCTGGCCACGTGTCAGGAAGGCGATGAAGTGCTGATCCCTTCTCCCTACTGGGTGAGCTATCCCGACATGGTGCGTCTGTCCGGCGCTGAACCAGTGATCGTTCCGACCACCGAACGAAACGGTTGGAAGATGCGCGCGGAAGATTTCGAAAACGCAATGACCCCGCGCACGAAAATGCTCATTCTCAACAGCCCGAACAATCCGTCGGGCACGGTCTACACGCGGGAGGAATTGGAGAAGATCGTCGAAGTCGCGGCGGAGGAAGAAATCTACATTCTCTCAGACGAAATCTACGAGAAGCTTGTTTACGATGAGACCCAGCACGTCAGCGTCGCTTCGCTTTCGAAGGAAGCCTATAACCTGACGATCACGATCAACGGCTTCAGCAAATCCTACGCGATGACCGGCTGGCGTCTGGGTTACATGGCCGCGCCGGAGGCGGTGGCGAAAGCTGTCGATTCCATTCAGAGCCACAGCACTTCCCATCCGTGCTCGTTTGCGCAACGTGGTGGGCTGGCCGCCTTGAAGGGCGACCAACAACCGCTGGCCGATATGCGCGACGAGTTCGATCTGCGGCGCAACTACATGTATGACCGCATCACGAAGATTCCGAACATCACTGCGGTGAAGCCACAAGGGGCGTTCTACGTATTGGTCAACATCAGCCAGCTCGGCCTGAGCTCGCAGAATTTCGCGGACCGCTTGCTAAGCAAAGCCAACGTGGCCGTCATTCCAGGTGTCGCCTTTGGCGACGATCGGACGGTTCGCCTCAGCTACGCCACCAGCATCGACATCATCAAAAAAGGTCTCGATCGCTTCCAGGATTTCTGCCGGACGCTGTGAAGAATTGCTGATCGCTGATTTCTGATTTGGTGGCCAGAGGGCGGGTCGGCCGGGCTGTTCGCGATCGGCATTCAGAAATCATCAATCAGCCATGCCGTCCGGCTATCTCGCGCTCCTTCTCCACGCGCATCTGCCGTTCGTCCGGCACCCTGAGCACGAGGAGTTCCTGGAGGAAACCTGGCTCTTCGAGGCGATCACGGAGACATACATTCCGCTCCTTCAAACGATGGAGCGACTCGCGCACGATGGCGTGTGCTTCAAGCTGGCGATGAGCATCACGCCGCCGCTGTGCGCGATGTTGCAAGATGAACACCTGCAAACGCGCTACCAACGCCACCTCGAGCGCTCCATTGAGTTAGCGCAGCGCGAAATCGAGCGGAATCGCGACGCCGCGGGAGTGCAGGAACTTGCGCGTTTTAATTTTGACACTCTCACTGAAACACGGCGGCAATGGGAGGAGTGGAATCGCGATCTGCTCGGTGCATTCCGGCGAGTGCGCGATGCAGGTCTCCTGCAAATCATCGCATCCGCCGCGACGCACGGCGTGCTCCCGTTGCTGGCGGAATCGCCCGAGGCGGTGCGAGCGCAGGTATTGAGCGGTTGCGACGCTTACCGCGAAACGTTCGGGGTTGATCCGGTTGGATTTTGGCTACCGGAGTGCGCCTACGCACCGGGACTGGAGGAGGTTCTCCAGGAGGCAAACATTCGCTGGTTTGTGCTCGACGCTCATGGTTTGATCCTCGCCAAACCTCAGCCGCGCCACGCCATCTACAGGCCCTGCTTTACGCCCGCAGGACCGGCGGCGTTCGCGCGCGATCCGGACTCAAGCCGGCAGGTTTGGAGTGCCGAATTCGGGTATCCGGGCGATCCGGTCTATCGGGATTTCTATCGCGACGTTGGCTTCGATTTCCCGCCCGCGACAGTGTTTCCCCACAGCTGCCTGCAAACACCACGCTTCACCGGCTTGAAATATCACCGCATCACCGGGGCTGGGCGGAACAAAGAAATCTACAACCGTAAGTGGGCGGTGAATGCCGCCGCGGCCCACGCCGATCACTTCCTTGCAGCGCGCCGGCGTCAGATCGAAGACGTCCGCGCGAGCACACCTGAGCCGATTCTCCTGATGCCTTTCGACGCAGAATTGTTCGGGCATTGGTGGTATGAAGGTCCGGTTTTTCTTGAGCGTTTTATTCGCCAGGCGTCGTTGCACTCAAGCGAACTGGCCATGACCACGCCGAGCGAATACCTCCGCAATCAGTCGACGCACGAGATCGTGCAGCCGGCGGCTTCGAGCTGGGGGGAAGGAGGACATCTGGGCGTCTGGTTGCACGAGAGCAATGCGTGGATTTATCCGCACCTGCACGTCGCCGCCCAACGCATGACAGAAATGGCGCGGGCAAATGCCCAAGCTTCCTCGGCGCGCACGGAGCGCGCACTGAAGCAACTCGCGCGAGAGCTGCTGCTGGCCCAGGCGAGCGACTGGGCATTTCTCATCAAGACAGGCACGGCGAAGCATTACGCCGCAGAGCGAACGACAGATCACATCGCTCGCTTCAACCGTCTCTACGAACAGGTGAAAACCGCAGCGATCGACACAGAGTTTCTTTCCGATTGCGAGAGCCGCGATAATCTGTTTCCGAATCTCAGATGGCGTTATTACCTGTAACGAAGGGGTGTAGGGCAGTTTGGGGGGCGCACGTGTGCGCCCTGCTGCGGGCGTTTTGCCATCGCCAACTCTCGTGCGCCTTGGGTGCTGACGAAAGTTGGTCTCCGCAGAATGCGGAGATCAGCACGCTACGAGCGGGCGCTCCCTGGAGCTTCACGAAGCAGGTCAATCTCTCTGCGATGCTCCTTCTTTGCACCACTGTTCTTTCGATCGCGCAGGAGTCTCCCTCACCACAGGCTTCTCCTCCGACCGCAAAAGCTGGAAGCGTCCGCATCAGCTTCCTGCCGCCGCCTCTGGACGGTTCGATCAGTCTCGGCATTTATGACACGAAAGGGAAACTCGTTCGCATTCTGCACCGCGAGGCGGATCTGGACGCCTTCGAGATCGGCGGCGATGCACTCAGCACCGCTTGGGACGGCAAGAACGACGCGGGCGAGAATATGCCTCCCGGCAAATACCACGCCCGCGGATATGTCGTGGGCGACCTCAAGGTGGAAGGCGTTGGTTACTTCTTCAATGACTGGGTGACGGACGAGGACTCACCGCACATCACGAAGATAGAGGATATCGCGCGGGAGGGTGAACAATCGCTGCTTCTGCTTGCCACATTGGCAGGCGGCGACCGTGCTATCATCTCCACCAATCTCGAAGGGCAGATCGCCGAGGACTGGGACGAACCCGATTCAAAGGAACTCGATTTGAGCGCGTTCGTTTCGTCGGAAAAACGCAACCTGCGAGTGGAAGCCGGCAAGCTTTCGCTCGATGCATCGACTCCGGCAGTTTCGTGGCCAGAACTGATCGCGCCGGAGGATGCGTGTTACGGACGCGGCGACACCGTCTGGGTTATCGACCACGCGGTACCGGGCGATACGCACAAAGAGGTAAAACAGTTCTC
>JACDBM010000394.1 GCA_013694945.1 Chthoniobacterales bacterium | reverse complement strand
ACGAAGGAAGGCGACTTCCAGGCGCACAGCTCCGTAAATGTGAAGCAGCTCCTGGAGGGGTTTGGCCTCGAACGTTATCTCGCCGACGCCAGCTTTACCTCCCCTCCTGAAATCGAGCTTTCCGGCTCCATCAACTTGTCGGAGCCCCCTCCGCGTTTAAGCGCGATCGGCCACGTGCAGGTGGAGGATTTCAATTTCAAAACCATCCCGCTCCTCCAGGTGGCCGCAGACTTTTCCTGGGACGGGCGCCGTACGATGTGGCGCGACGTGCGGCTGCGTCATTCCTCGGGCGAGCTGTTCGCGGATTATCTGGACACCCCTGGAGATTTCCGTCTCAACGTGGAGAGCTCGATCAACCCAGGCGCATTGCGTCCTTTGGCCGATCGCGGCCTGCAAGAGTTTCTCGGGCAATGGGAGTGGCCGCGTTCCCCGAGCGTCCGGCTAAAGATCCACGGGCCTTCGCGTGATCCGATCACTTGGATAGGTACCGGCGAGATAGCCCTGCAGCGCGCCCGGTTTCGCGGTGTCTGGATGAATAGCGCCAGCGCAGAAGTTCGCTTCGCCGACGGCGCGATCACGTTCGACGACCTGCGCGTGACTCGCGACGAAGGCGCAGGGACCGGCTCATTTACCTACGATCCCGTTCATCACGCAGTGCGACTCAGGAATGTCCGCACCACCCTGCGTCCTGCCGATGCGATCTACTGGATCGAGCCGAAACTCTTTAAGGCGATTGCGCCTTACAAATTCCGCAGCCCGCCTAGCCTGGTGGCAAATGGCGTCGTGCATTATAAGGGCGGCGAAAACACGCAGCTCGAGATCGCCGTCGATAGTTCGTCAGAGATGGACTACCTTTTTCTCGGTAAGACACTCCCGCTTGAGCGCGTGCGGGGGAAACTGCTGATCACCGACGATCGGGTGCAGTTGACGCCCATGGAAGCGACTCTGTTTGGCGGCACGATCAATGGTTCTGCCGACATTTCGGTTGCCAAAGAAGACCCGCGCTACCGCGCCAGCATCTCGGTCGACGGGGTGGATTTCCCAAAGCTGACCGATCTTTATTTCAAATACGATACCGCCCGTGGCCAGCTCTCCGGCACGTACGATTTCCAAGGCTTGGGTGAAGATGCGCGCACGATGCACGGCGCGGGAAAAATCAAAGTCGCGAACGGCAATGTCTTCGCCATCCCGGTTTTCGGACCGCTTTCCGGGCTGCTCTCCGCAGTCATTCCCGGCGCAGGTTACAGTGTTGCGAAACAAGCGACCGCCAGCTTTACGATCAAGGACGGCGTCATTCGAACGGACGACTTCAAAGTGTCGGGGAAATTGTTTGGCATGCTCGGACACGGCGACCTTCACTTCCTCGACAACAAACTCGACTTCGATCTCCGCATCAGTGCGAGCGGCCCAGGCGCCGTGCTGACTCCAGTCTATTCACTGTTCGAATACAAAGGCGAAGGCAGCCTCACCAAGCCGAACTGGCGTCCGAAGAATTTCTGATTTGCTCCCTGCTGATCTGATTGTGAAGAAAAAACCCGCGGTGCGCTCGCAGGTTTCCCGGCCCGAGCGGGCAAAAACCAAAGATCAGCAATCAGCCATTCTTCTCGGCGCTCACATGTCGATCGGCGGCGGCATTCACCGCGCGATCGAGCGGTCTTGCTCGATCGCGTGCACCGCAATGCAGATTTTTGTGAAAAACAACATGCAGTGGTTCGCGCGGCCGCTGGAACGCGCGGAGATCACCGCCTTTTTGCGTCACGCGCAACGCTGCCAACTCGGATCGGTCTTTGCCCATGCGAACTACCTCATCAATCTCGCCGCGACCAATCCGCAGTTTCACGCTAACTCGCTCCGCGCGCTGGCCGAGGAGCTCACGCGCGCGGATCAACTCGAGTTGCCATTTCTTGTCCTGCATCCGGGAGCGCATCTCGGCGCTGGAGTCGCGGCGGGACTCGAGAAGATTATCGGCTCAATCGATGCATTGCATGCGGTGTTGCCCAAACTCAAAGCTAGGATCGCGCTTGAGACCACCGCCGGACAAGGCTCCTGCCTCGGTGATCGATTCGAGCAAATCGAGCACATTATTGAAAGCGTGCGCGAGCCGGAACGCCTGGTTGTCTGTTTGGATACCGCGCACGTCTTCGCGGCTGGATACGACATTACGACCGAAGCGGCGACGCGGAAGATGTTCGCGGAGTTCGATCGCACGATCAGACTCGAGCGGTTGGCCGCCTTGCACCTGAACGATTCGAAGACCCCACGCGGTTCGCGCGTGGATCGGCACGAGCATATCGGCAAAGGAAAGATCGGTCTCGATGCGTTCCGGTTCATCATGCGCGACAAACGTTTCCGGAAAATCCCGAAAGTGCTCGAGACACCCAAAGGCAAAGAGCTGCTCGAGGATGTCGCGAACATGAAAACGCTGCGCGCGCTGATGGAATAACTTTATGCCGCGTCGTCTTCATCCAGCCGACGTCTGCGGCCACCCTGCCACAGCTGACGGAGGACCACGCGGTCTGCTGGCTCAAGCCCAACGAGTTTCCAGGTCGCAACGTAGGCCGCGAGGAACGTCAGGCCGGACGCGAGTTCTCCCTGCCATCCGCCGAGCCAAAGCCGCAACGGCACGGCAGGAATAAGCGCAACGACAAAAGCCAACGCCGGTCGTGCCAGAGCCCGCCACGGCCAATGCCAATGGAACAAATACCGCAACTCGCAGTAGCGCAGCACGCCTTGAGTAACGTAGGCCAGCACCATCGCGAGCGCTGCACCGGTGGCGCCAAATTCCGGAATCAGCAACAGGCTGACACCAAACTGGAGCACGACCGTGATGGCTGAGTTCACCAGGTTCCACTTCGGTCGTTGGATCATGATTACCGTCTCGGCCAGACCCACGAAGCTGTTCGTCGCATGCGCAACGGCGAGCAGTGCCACCCAGAGCGCGCCACTCCTGAAACCCGGGCCGAAAAGGTCGAGGCCAATCCCTCCGGCGAGACAGAGCACACCCATCAACGGGAGCTGCGCAGCGAGCACCCACCGGCCGAGTTGCGCAAAACTCTGCTCCATCGCCGCGCGATCCTGCGCGGCTGATTGCCGCGCGATGATCGGCGTAAACATCGGATCAAACGCCTGCCGCACCTTGCGCATCCCGCCCGCCACTTCCACCGACGCGACGAAGACGCCGATCGTGCCGATGCTTACGCCGGCCGATGGACCCAGAAAGCCGAGGAGCAGCACATCCATCCGCATGATGAGCATGTTCAGCAGACTGTAGATTGCAATCGGCGTGGAGAAGCGGAGTAATCCCGCGGGCCCTGCCTTCGCTCGATCGCGCCGATGACCCGCGAAAAGACCGCGGGCCAGAACGAACGCCATCACGCCGCCGGCTCCGGTTCCGCACAACACCGCGAGCACAGGCGCGAGGTGCCCGACTCCAATCGCCAACGCGACAAGGAAACTCGCGATCGTAAGGAAGGTTTCCGTAAAACCTTTCGAAAAGAGATCATGCTGCATGACCTTCATGCCGCGCGAGACGCCGTTGCTGATGCGGTAGAGCGCGATCCCCGGCAAGGCCAGCAGCATCAGAGAAGTATTCAGAACGAGTTCCGGCGGCTGTCCGAGCCGCGGGCCGAACGTTCGAAAGAAAAGAATGCCTGCAACGGCCGCGGCCACAGCGAAGAGCAGCCCGAAGAGAACAGCGCGGCGAAGCAAAGCGCGCGCGCCGCCTTCATCGCCCGCCGCGTGCCGCTTCGCGACCAGCGCGATAGTGCTCGTGTCCATGCCGAACGTGCCGAATTTGCTGAGCAGGTCCGTGGTCGACCAGGCCACGCCAAAGGTTCCCAAGGCCGCGTGTCCGAGCAGGCGCGCGATCAGAAAGGTGAAAATTCCGCGCAGATTCGCGGCGACAAGAGTGACGACGTTGACGAGCGCACCGCGGGCCAGCTCCGTGCCAGTGTGCGTCTCCGGCTCGACCGCTTCCCGAAGCGCGGCGTCTTGATCAGGAGAATTCATGCCGCAGCCCGGCAAGGCTTACGGCAAGCACCGCCAAGCGCAAGACGATCATCTGTTTTCGCGGCCAAGTGCAGCCGGCGGTCCAAGCATGAGACGCCCGAAACTCACGCCCCCTGACCCCGCTCGGCGTGTTATTTGATCAGCCGAATCGTCAGCGGGTAGCGATAGAGTTGGCCTTCGCTCGCTTTCATCGACGCGATGATCACCAGGACGATGTCCGCAACGTAAAGAATCGCGAAGAGCGGGATGAGCAGGAACCCGATGAGCACGAACATCAGGATAAAGCAGATCACGCCCAGTGACGCCGTGTAGATGAACATAGAAATCTGGAAATTAAGCGATTCCTTGCCGTGCTCATCAATCTCCGGCGAGTCCGCGCGCTTCAGCAGCCAGACAATTAACGGTCCGCCGAGATGGCCCGCCGCCGGAATGAAGAAACCGAGAAACGCGCTCGCGTGACAAAGCACGGTCCACGTTCGGACATTTTTTTCTGCCGCCGGTACAGCGGAAGTAGTGGGAAGAGGGTCCATATCAGTCTGCTTTTACTCGTTCAATATGCGCGCCGAGCGCGCCCAGTTTTTCATCGAGATGTTCGTAGCCGCGATCAATGTGGTAAACGCGGCTGATCTCGGTTACACCTTCCGCCTTCAGGCCAGCGAGCACGAGCGCGGCCGAAGCCCGCAGATCGCTCGCCATGACCGGTGCGCCGAGCAGTTGTTCAACCCCTTGAATCGTGGCAGTGGCCCCCTCAATTTCAACGCGCGCGCCCATTCGCTTCAATTCCGCGAGGTGCATGTAACGCTGTGGAAATATATTTTCGGTCACGACACTGATGCCATCAGTGGTTGAAAGGAGTGCGCACATTTGCGCCTGCATATCGGTCGGAAAACCGGGATACGGCTCGGTCGTTAACTTCAGCGGCTTCAAGGCGCCGTTGGGTGAAACCGTGATCGTGTCTTTCGTGCTCTGAAGCTGAAAACCGGCGTCGGTCAGTGCGCTCGTGACGGCGCTGACGTGTTTCGGCTCCACGCGATTGATGGTAATGCCGTTGCCGCAGACCGCACCCGCCACGAGGAATGTGCCGGCCTCGATGCGATCGGGAATGATCGCATGTTCGGCGCCATGCAATTCCTTTACGCCTTCAATGATCATGCGGCGCGTACCGGCCCCTTCGATCTTCGCACCCATCTTGTTCAGGAAATCGGCCAGATCGCAAACCTCCGGTTCCGCCGCGGCGCCCTCGATGACAGTCGTGCCTTCGGCCAGAACGGCGGCCATCAAGACATTGTCAGTCCCCAGGACGGTCGGGCCGAATTTCCCGCGGAGATTAATAACTGCACCGTGCAGGTTCGGCGCGAAAACTTTTACGTTGCCGTTCTCGACGCGGATCGCAGCGCCGAGCGCTTCGAAGCCTTTCAGATGCAGATCAATTGGCCGATCTCCGATGATGCAGCCACCCGGAAGGGAAACCGTCGCCTCGCTGCAACGGCCGAGCAGCGGCCCAAGCACGCAAACCGATGCACGCATTTTTCGCACGACATCATAGGGCGCGACTGATTCGACTTTTTCCGCGCGCACCGAAACGGTGCCGCTCGCTCGTTCCACACCCGCACCGAGATGCGTCAGGATTTGGAGCATGTAATTCGTGTCGCTCAGGTCGGGCACGTGCCGCAGCACGCACGGCTCGCGCGTCAGCAGCGTGGCCGCGAGAATCGGCAGGGCCGAATTCTTCGATCCGCTGATTTTAATCGAGCCGGAGAGCGGATGGCCGCCGTGAACGAGGATCTTATCCATACCTGGCAAAGAGGAATCGTGTCACACCTGCATAATCGTGTCGCGCTGAAATATCAGCGTAACCCTTCTCGGCCAGGAAGCCGGAGAGCGCTTCGGCCTGGCCGATGCCGATTTCGAGCGCCAGCAGACCGCCGGAAGTGAGGCACGCGGGTGCTGTCTCGATCAACTTGCGCGTCAACTCCTCGCCCGTCGGCCCTGCAAACACCGCTGCATCCGGATCCTGCAAAACCTCGCGCGAAACTTGCCCGCGCTCAGCGTTGGCAACATAAGGAAGATTCGCGACGATGATGTCATAGACGTCAGTCACATCGGTCAATAAATCGACGCGCAGAAAACGCACGCGCTCACTCAGACCGAGCCGCCCCGCATTTTCATTGGCGAGCGCGAGCGCATCGTTGGAAATGTCGATGGCGTGCACCTCCGCTTCCGGAAAGTTCGTCGCGAGGCTGAGGGCGATCACGCCACTCCCGGTTCCGACGTCAAGGATTTTGGATTTTGCATTTTGTATATTCGATTGCAGCAGCTCGACCAGCTCCTCGGTTTCCGGCCTCGGAATGAGAGCGCGCTTGTCGCACAAAAAAGTGTGGCCGCAAAATTCGATCGTCCCGAGCAGATGCTGCAGCGGCTCGCCCTGGCCGCGCCGCCGGACCAGTTCGCGCAGTGGCGCAAGCTCGGTTTCCGTTAGC
>JACDBM010000390.1 GCA_013694945.1 Chthoniobacterales bacterium | reverse complement strand
GCGGCGAATGGGCCGGCGATTCCTTCCGCTATAACACGGCTGTGACCCGGGTGAACACCAGCGTGATTCGCAACACCTACGTCAATAAAGAAATCGTGAGGAACAACACCGGCAGCCGCGCCAGTTTTAATGGCCCGGGCGGCGCAACAGCCAAGCCGACCGCGGAGCAACAAGCCGCAGCGAAGGCGGAGCACATCGCGCCGACCTCCGCACAGACCTCACGGGTAGAGGTGGCGAAAAAGGATCCTGCTTTGCATGCGAAGAACAATAACGGGAAACCTAAAGCCGAAGCGATCAAGGCGCTCGACCGCAACGACGGGCCCGCTGCCGCGGCGGCAGGAGGCGCCGCTGCTGCCGATAAGGAGGCTGATGCTGGCAAGCGACCTGATGCTGAGAAGCGGACTGGTGCCGAGAGGCGGGCTGATGCTGACAAGCGAGCCGGTGTTGAGAAGCAGTCTGAGAAAGAGAGGCGGGCTGATGCTGACAACCGCGGCGGTGCCGAGAAGCAGTCTGATAACGAGAGGCGGGCTGGTGCCGACAAAGGAATTGATCCCGAGCGGTCGAAGGACCGAGCCACTGAAGCAGCTAACGAAGAGCAAGCGAAACGCAATGATCAGACCAACGATGCAGCAGCGGCTGAGCGCTCTACTCGGCGCGAGCGAGTAGAGTCGCGTCGGTCGCAGAGACCGACAACTCGGCCAGCGACAAGTGATCGCGCCCCGGAGCGGGCGGAGCGTTCCGCCAAAAAGAAGAAACCTGCCAACGAGGAGCCACGCGGCGAGCGGTAGCTAGACGACGCGCGTTGCGCGTGATCACGTTATTGGAGACGCAGTGACGCGGGTGTAGTGCCAGGTGAAACCGCTGCATCCCGCGTCGGAGGGTAGCCGTAACCGGCCAGGGCTTAGCCCAGGATCGACACACGGCTGTAGATTGCTGCATCTACTTCCAATGTCTTCGCGATTACTCCGCTTGCGCGCTACGAATCCTCGCAATCGGCGGTAAGACCGCCGCCGATTGGCTCTCCACTCGTGAAGCTCGGCGAGCGGAAGAATCAGCGTCACGCCTTTACCTAGGGTTCGTTGCACGTTCGTTTCGAAGCCAATTCGGCGTTCGGGCTCGACTACTCCGTTCCTCATCGAACACGATGCGGCTGTGAAATCGTACCTCTTGAAAGTCGGCGGTAGAGACGAAAGCCCGTACTCGGAAGAACAGATTGCACAAATGTTCGCTGATCAACGCGTCAACCGAGCCACGCCCTGCAAGTCTGCAACGGGCGGGGAATGGAAGACCCTGGACGAATATCTGCCGACGTTGAAGTACGGGGCTCAGCTACCGGCGCCTTCCTCTACCGGGCGCACCTTAGCGGCGACCACGGGACCGACACTGCAGGGGACAAACGTCGCGATCACTGAGTTAGACGTCCCGTTTGGCTCAGTCCTGAAGATGGCCTTCAAGATTTTTGGCGCGTGGTTAATTGTCGCCGTGTGCTTCGCCCCGATCGCCATCATCCTTTGGTTTTTTATCATGGCGATCGTCCTTAGCTTCTTCGGCCACACATTCTCCGGGCTGGATCGGCGCTAAAACGCTCGCGGAAGGCATGGAAGAACTCGGCGATGAGCAGGTTCGTCCTTCCGACGGCAACTTTCTATGCTGCTGCGATTCCGTGGACCCGGAGCGGCATCTCTTCGCTGGCGGGCTTGCGTCAAATTGCCGCAGGACCTAAAGCAAAAATCCTGTATCAATGCAGTGAGTGAAACGCACCCTGCAAATCCTCAACGAGCTGGAACATGCAACGGTTTTCTCGCGATATGCGATCGGTGGTGCGATGGCCGCGACGTTCTACGTCGAGCCAATACTGACTTTTGACCTTGATGTCTTCGTGCTGCTGGAGGCGAGCGCGGGAGGGCTGATGTCCCTGACGCCGATCTATGATGCATTGCGGAGCCGAGGTTACGCAGAGGAAGGCGAGTGCGTGATGATCGAAGGAGTGCCAGTTCAATTTTTACCAGCCTATAACGCCTTGCTTGGAGAGGCTCTGGCTGAGGCGAACGAGTTTCTTTATGAGGACGTGCCGACACGTGTCCTGCGCATCGAGCATCTGGTGCCATTTGCGTGCAAACCGGGCGCGACAAAGATCGCGAGCGCGTGCGCATTTTGCGCGATGGAGGAAAGCTCGACCTGCCCTATCTTGCCAGCGTCCTGGAGCGGCATCACCTCGAGGAGAAATCGGAGCGATGGACGAACTGAATCCAGAAGTCGTCCGGCTGTTTGTAGCAAAACAGGCACGTCGCCAGTCACTCGCCGGCCTGTCATTTCCGGAAAAAGTGCGCGTCGTCGTGAAGTTGCAAGAGATGGCTGCGCCCATTCTGCGGGCGCGCGGAAAAACGGTGCGACAGTGGCAGATTCGCG
>JACDBM010000365.1 GCA_013694945.1 Chthoniobacterales bacterium | reverse complement strand
CGACTTGACCTGGCCGCGAACGATGCGCGCCATGGTCAGCCATTGGACGGCGCCGATCGCGGCGAAGAGGAGAGCAAATTTGCGCCCAAAGAAGACCATGAGCAGGATCACGAAAACGGTAAACGGAAGTGCGAAGATGATGTCCACAATGCGCATCATAACCGCGTCGACTTTGCCGCCGAGGAATCCTGCGGTGGTGCCGTAGATGACACCAATGGTCAGAGCGACCGCGGTTGCGCAGAGGCCGACGGCGATTGAGACCTGACCGCCGTAAAGCAAACGGACGAGCAGATCGCGGCCGAGGGTGTCCGTCCCGAGCCAGTGCTGTGCGTTCGGCGGCGTCGCCCCAAGTTGCAGGTCTTGGGCAGCGTAAGATTGCCTGAGGAAGAGCGGGCCGAGAAACGAGGCGAGCGCGAGCAGGAGTAGGAGCGTGGCGCCTCCGACGGCAAGTTTGTTTTTCGCCAGACGATGCCAGGCATCTTTCCACAACGATGTGCCTTGCTCTACCTGCTCTGCGGCCATTGCTTGTGCTGCGCTCATGTTACCGAGGGGACGCGCGCATTCTGCGCGCCCCATTTCGCATTCTGCGAAACAGAGGTCTGCGGATTCGAAAACGGCGCGTGGAACAAGAACGGGCTCGCCGCAGAATGTGCGCGCTTCCTGAAGTCATCCTTGAAGCCTGAAGTGGTGCGGTCATGCGAACGTCTGTTTCGGGTCCATCCAGATGAGGAGAATGTCGACCGCGAGATTAAAAAGAACGATCAATGCCGCATAGAACAGAACCGCGCCGAGCACCATGGTGTAGTCGCGGTTAAACGCGGCATTCACAAAATAGCGGCCCAGCCCCGGAATCTGGAAGATGCTTTCCACCACGAAGGAGCCAGTGACCAGACCTGCGATCGCCGGGCCGAGATAACTCACCACGGGGACCAGACCTCCGCGGAGCGCGTGTTTCATGATGACGCGCCCATTTGAAGCGCCTTTTGCGCGCGCCGTCCGAATGAAATCCTGCGATAGAATCTCGAGCATGCCGCCGCGGGTGAGCCGCGCGATATACGCGGCATAGAGAAGGCCGAGAGTGAGCGACGGGAGGATGCGATCAATCCAATCATCCCAACCCGAGACACGCACCCATTGGAGCTTGAGCGCGAAAAAAAGGACGAGCAACGGTCCAATAACGAAGTTCGGGACCGAGATGCCGACCATTGCGAGGGAGCTGGGGATGTAATCGCCGGCGCTATTCGGCCGGAGCGAAGCAACAAGTCCCGCCGGTAAACCGAACGCAAGCGCGATCACCAGCGACCAGAGTGCCAGTTCGGCGGAGACGGGGAAGGATTCGGCGATGAGTTCGTTCACGGTGCGGCTTGAATATTTCGAGGAAGGGCCGAGATCGCCACGCGCGAGATTCCCGAGGTAATCACCAAGCTGAAGCCACAAACTTCGTGGCGAGCCGTCGGCGTTCACCATGTGATAGTAGCGCTCCAGATTCTGGCGGATTTCGGGACTGACGCTTTTCTCGGCGTCGAACGGTCCGCCCGGCGCGAGGCGGATCATGAAAAAAGTGAGAGTCGCGATGACGAGCAGGACCGGAATCATCTGCAGGAGCCGACCGAGCACGAAGCGAAGCATTGGCGCCTAGCCTGCCGCAGACGCCGGCAATTTGCCACCGCGCGTTCCAGGTCATCGCAGGCGCGCGATTCAGGATGCGATGCAAGCGCCCGCGAGCGGAACTTTACAACATCTTCGCGATGAACTCGCGTCCATCGAAGGGTTCGAGATCTCCGAGCTTCTCGCCGGTCCCAACAAACCGCGTCGGAATCCCGAGCTCATCCTGGATAGAAATCACGATCCCTCCTTTGCCGCTGCCGTCGAGCTTCGTCACGATCAGACCTGTAAGCCCCACGGCCTGTTGAAACTCCCGTGCTTGCGCGAGCGCGTTGCTTCCGGTGGTCGCGTCGACTACGAGCAACGTCTCATGCGGTGCCTTCGCGTCGTGCTTCGCAATGCTGCGTTTCACCTTGTCGAGCTCGCCCATCAGATTGCTTTTGGTGTGCAAACGCCCCGCCGTATCGCAGATCAGGAATTCAGTATCCTGCCGATCTGCGGCCTGGTAAGCATCGTAACAGAGCGCGGCCGGATCTGCGTTGTAGTGACCGCGAATCATCTCGACGCCGAGTCGCTCCGCCCAAACCCCGAGCTGTTCAATCGCGGCAGCGCGGAAGGTATCCGCGGCGGCAAGAAGAACCGTATGGCGTCTGCTTTTGAAGTAATGCGCCAGCTTGGCGGTGGAAGTTGTCTTGCCGGTGCCGTTTACGCCGACTACGAGAATCACTTTCGGTCCGGCGGGCAAGGGCCGGATCGGCGGCGGTGCAATCGGCAGGACGCGCGCAATTTCGTCCCGCGCCACTTCCGCCACATCGTTCGCCGTGATCGTGCTGGTTTGCGCCCGCTCCTGGAGTGCCGCGACGATGCGCAAAGTCATCGGCACGCCGAGATCGGCGCGAACGAGCGCTTCTTCGAGTTCATCCCAATCAACTGGCCTGCCTGTGAACTTTTGAACGAGAGACTTGAAGAAGTTCATTGCCATGGCCGCGGCGAGTATAATCCAAGGCAGCACGAAATTCGCGAGCTCTCTCGCTCAGGGCCTGTCTCCGTGAAGTCGTCCCATGATTCTCAGCCCTAAGACTTTGGCCTACGTACACACCAGAGCCTTGTCCGATTGCCATCCTGAGTCGCTAGCCGAGTTTCGCCATGCTGATCCTGAGACTTTGCAAAGCAGGACCAACTAAACTCAGCACCAGCGTATCATGATTGCACCAGCCATTGATTCCGGAACTCTCTCGTTTTTTCCCTCAGACGAATCGCTCATGGAAAGTATCGTCGAGCGGAAGGAACGCGCGATTGCCTGCCTCTATGAGCGTCATGCGAAAACGCTAAAGAAAGTCATCTACCAAGTCCTGCAGGACGAAGCGGAAGCGGACGATGTCTTGCAGGAAAGCGTGCTCCAGATCTGGCGCGAGGCGGGCAGCTATTCCGCGACGCTCGGCAAGCCGCTCGGCTGGCTGGTCACGATTGCCCGTCGCCGGGCGATCGACCGCGTCCGCCGGCGCGCCGCGTATGCGCGCGCGAAAGAGCGCTTTGAAACTTACGTCGAAACCGAGCCGCGGGCCTGGCTGCGGAGTTGTACGGAGGACAACAATGCCGCAGCGGACATACGCCATTTCCTTGAGCGCGAGATGAGCCGTTTGCCGCAATATCAGGCGGATGCGCTGAAGCTTTCGTTCTTCAACGGTTTGAGCCACCGCGAGATCGCGGCACGCACGCAGACTCCGCTCGGCACGGTCAAGACCAGACTCGAGCTGGGATTGCGGAAACTCTCCAGCAGTGTCCGCGCACAGCGGAC
>JACDBM010000389.1 GCA_013694945.1 Chthoniobacterales bacterium | reverse complement strand
GCTGCCCGTGGCGCGGACATGATTGTCAAAGCGAGTGGCGTGGGCATTTTCGACGAGCTGCTCGAAAGCGCGGTGCTCACGCTAAAAAAGCCCGACAATCTGGTGATCTTTTGGGACGTGGATGCACCGGCAACTTTGGATCGCATCGAAAGCGATCCGGCCGACGCATTCCACAAGTGCATTCCGCAGTACGATTTCGTCCTCACCTACGGCGGCGGTTTTCCCGTCGTGCGCGCCTACGAGTCACACGGCGCGAAGCTCTGCGTCCCGATTTACAACGCGCTCGATCCAGACACGCATCACCCCGTCACGCCAGATGCGAAATTCGAAGCCGATCTCGGATTGCTCGCGAATCGTCTGCCGGATCGGGAGCGGCGTGTGGAAGAATTTTTCCTCCGGCCGGCCGCTCAACTCCCGGAACGCCAGTTCCTTTTCGGCGGTAACGGCTGGGCGGACAAACCGATGTCGTCAAACGTGCGCTACCTCGGTCATGTCTACACCGCGGATCACAACGCCTTCAATTGTACCCCCCGCGCAGTCTTGAACATCTGCCGCGCAAGCATGGCGCGATACGGGTTCTCGCCGCCGACGCGTGTCTTCGAAGCGGCTGGCGCCGCAGCTTGTCTCATTACAGACGCGTGGGAAGGCGTGGAGCAATTTTTTGAACCGGAGACCGAAGTGCTCGTGGCGCACGACGGCGAAGAGGTCGTGCGATACGTTAGGGATCTGACGGCGGAACGCGCGCGCGGGGTCGGCGAGGCGGCCTACCGGCGTGTCCGCTCCGAGCACACATACGCCCACCGCGCCAGGCAGGTGGAAGAAGTACTGGAAGGAGCTGTCGCGAAATGAGGATTGTCATCCTCGGCCTTTCGATCACTTCATCGTGGGGCAACGGCCACGCGACCACCTACCGCGGCCTCGTCCGTGAGCTCACCGCCTCCGGGCACGATGTCTTGTTCCTGGAGCGCGATCAGCCCTGGTATGCGGAGAATCGCGACATGCCGCAGCCGCCTTTCGGCGAGACGCAGCTCTATCGGAGCGTCGCGCAAATGAAGCGCAGTTTCGGCACAAGGATAGCGAACGCAGACTGCGTCATCGTCGGATCGTATGTCACCGAGGGGATCGCGATTGGGGAGTGGGTGACGCAGCACGCGGAAGGCGTGACGGCGTTCTACGACATCGATACGCCGGTGACGCTTAGAAACCTGAGGAGCGGCGAGTGCGATTACCTGTCGCCCGGCCTGCTGGGCCGCTTTTCGTTATATCTTTCCTTCACCGGCGGTCCCACCCTGCGCAAGATCGAGCGCGAATACGGCTCGCCGAGGGCGCGCGCTCTTTACTGTTCGGTCGATCCGGAGCTGTATTTTCCGAGACGAGTTCCGCAAAAATGGATGCTGGGATATCTCGGAACCTACAGTGACGATCGCCAGCCAAAAATTGATCGGCTTCTGCTCGAGCCGGCACAGCAAAGCGCCACCTCGCGCTTCGTGGTCGCGGGTCCGCAGTATCCCGATTCGATTCGCTGGCCGAAAAATGTCGAGCGCATCATGCATCTCGAACCGAAAAAGCACCGCGCGTTTTACACCGCGCAACGGTTCACCTTAAACGTCACACGCGCCGACATGATCCGCGCCGGCTACTCGCCCAGCGTCCGCTTGTTTGAGGCTGCGGCCTGCGGCACACCGATCATTACTGACGAATGGCCGGGGTTGAGCGAATTTTTCAAACCGGGCGAGGAGATTCTCATTGCCAGCACTACGGAAGATGTGCTGGAGATTCTGCGCGACATGCCGGAAGGTGCAGCGCGTGCCATGGGAGCGCGGGCGCGAGAGCGAGTGCTGGCGGAGCATACTGCGGCTCATCGCGCAGCGGAACTTGAGACGCTCATCGAGGAGTGCCGTTGCGAACATTCTCGCAGCATCTGTGTGACAAAGGAGTAACAAATGAAGGACAAAATTCGGGTTGGCATCATCGGCGTGGGCAACTGCGCGTCATCGCTCGT
>JACDBM010000301.1 GCA_013694945.1 Chthoniobacterales bacterium | reverse complement strand
CATCGCCCAGACGACGCTGGTGCGGGCGGTCTTTGCATCCGGCACGGTGTAGAAACGAATCAAAATGTGCGGCAACCCCGCCGTGCCGAAGACAAGGGCCAGGCCTAACGAGATTTGATCGAGCGGGTTTTTGAAGAGCAGGCCGGGCGTGAGGAAATTCTTCGTCACCGCAACTCCATCAGCTCCGGTGTAGGTCACCGCGCTGACTGCCTGGAAAAAACTGCTGAGGCTAAAGTTGAACTTATTCATCACCAGGATGCTCAGGAAAAAACTCCCGCTCATGAGCAGGACCGCCTTGATGATCTGGACCCAGGTCGTAGCCAGCATTCCTCCGAAGACCACGTAGACGACCATGAGCACGCCGACACCGACGACCGCCATCTCGTAGCTCACCCCCGGCAACAGTTGCCGGACGAGTGTTCCGGCGCCCACCATTTGTGCGATCATATAGAAGATGGAGACCGTGAGCGTGGAGAGCGACGCCATCGCCCGCACCGGCCGCGGTTTGAGCCGATAGGCCAGCACATCGGCCATGGTGTATTTGCCGGCATTGCGCAGCGGCTCGGCCACGATGATCAAGACGGTCAGGTAAGCCACGAGGAAACCGACGGAATACATGAAGCCGTCGTAGCCGTTGAACGCGATCATCCCCGCGATCCCGAGGAAACTAGCCGCGCTCATATAATCACCCGCCACGGCGAGACCGTTCTGCCACCCGGTGATGCGCCGGTTCGCTGCGAAGTAAGCGCTGGTGCCGGTAGTTTTCTTGGCGCTGAAGTAGGTGACGACGAGCGTCATCGCCACGAACCCGAGGAACATCCAGAGCGCGGTGTTCATTCTCTTCTACTCCTGCTCATGATCACGCTCATACCTGTGACTGAATCGTTCGAAGATCGAGCACGGTTGAAATACGAGCTTGAGCAGGAGGAAACATCCTCATCGTCGCTCGCGATCGACCACTTCGCGCGCTCTTCGGTCCCAGTCTCTCGCCGCAGCGACGTAAATCGCCGCGAGTCCCCAAGCCATGAAAAATTGCGAGAGCGCGAAGAGATACGCCACGTTCACCTCGCCCCAGACTTTGCGTTGCATCAGCGCAGGATGGTACCCGACGAGATATGGGAGGGCGAAGTAGTAGAGAACGAAGAAGATCGTTGCGGGAACAATGAAGCGCCGCTTCGCCTTCAGGAGCGCTTTGAATTCATCCGCAGCCGCAATCCGTTCCCAGTGCCCACCACCGGTATCTTCTTCCGCTGTGCGTTCGTGCGCCGGTTTCGCGCCGCTCCGTGAGAGCGGCGCCATGTCGGTGGGCGCTCCCGCGATAGGCGTCGGATCTCGCGGGAGCTTACGGTCATTTGACGCCATGCCTCCCTATATGGGGGCGTCGTTTCTCAAGGGCAAGGAAAACGCCAACGAGCTCGATCGGCTGCCACGTTAAGGCGATGATTAAGCGGCCCGCCTCCAGGGTAATGAGTCAGAAGGAAATGAACGCCTGACAGCAAACCAAAGGAGAGACGTGCTTCCGTACGTCCAATCGAACGAGTTTCTCAAACTGAATGCCGCGAGCGAGCCGGCAGAATCACCGCTAAATCAACACTGTGTTGAAACCGAAATGGCGCGCGGGGAAAGATTGGATCGGTTTCAATGAGACTTCTTGCACATCGGTGGAGTCGCTCTCGTCATCATCATCAGCAGCGTCGTCCTCCGCGTCATCATCATCGTGATCATCTTTGCTGATTGCAGGAACAACGGCCGGAATGTCCTTCTGCTCCAGCTTGTCGTAACGTTGCCGCACTTCCGCTGGCAATTTATCCAGTTCTTCCTTCGTCTCGACCGGACCGCTGAAAAGGAGGCGACCCTGCGCATCTTTCGCTGTGAGAAGCTTTTTGTTGTCGACGGTTTCGATCTTCATCTCCCCTTCCGCGTCGCTATAAATGATCTGCGCCTTGTTCAAATCGATCCGCGTGGTCTTCAGGACGCCGTTATCATTTGAAGTCACAACGCGGACGGAGTTCCCCGTCTTTCCTCTGCCCTTCTCCGCCACGCGGCGGGCTTCATCCGCCGCTCGCCGACCCTCCGCCGCCGCACGCCG
>JACDBM010000288.1 GCA_013694945.1 Chthoniobacterales bacterium | reverse complement strand
GTGATGCGCGCGACCGATTTTGATTGGTGGCGGCAGCGAGTGCGAGGCGTACGTCGCATCTTTCACATCTTCCGCATCGATCATATCCTGGGGTTTTATCGCATCTACGCCTTTCCCTGGCGGCCCGAGCGGAATGGACAATTTCTCCCGCTCTCCTGGGATGAGATGTTGCAGCAGACTGGTGGGAGGTGGCCGCAATTTGCGCCCCGCGACGATTCGAATTGGGAAAATTCCGAGGCGAATCGGCGTGAAGGCGAAGATTACCTGCGCCTGGTGCTTGGGGCCGCCGGCAACACGCGCCTGGTCGGGGAGGATCTCGGAACTGTCCCACCTTACGTGCGGCCGAGTTTGCAGTCCTTAGGCATCGCCGGCTTCAAGATCCCACAATGGGAAAACACGCCCGACGGTCGCGTTATTCGTGGCGACGAATATCAGCGCGTATCGGTCACGACCTATGCCACGCACGATCACAAGCCGCTCCGCGCCCTCTGGGAGGACGCGTTCGGGAACGAGAGCGTCACGCGTGAGCAGGCGCGCGGCGATCTAAGGAAGCTTTCGGAGTTCGCTGGGATAGCGTGGCTGCCCAAGGACGCCGATTTCGACCGGGACTTCTATAGCCCGGCGGTGCACGCGCTTTTCCAGAGTGAAGCGTGGATAGCGATTTTGATGATCACCGATCTGCTCGCGCGCAAAGATCGATTCAATGTTCCTGGCACAGCGGCCGATTCAAACTGGAGCCGCCGGCTGCAGATGACGGTCGCGCGGCTTCGCACCAGCCGCGCAGTGAAGCAACGGATGAAGCTCGTGCGCAAATTGATCGAGGCAAGCAGTCGATTGTAGCCGCAGCATAAGACGACAGCGCTAAAGCTGGATGCAAAATCCGTGTTTCATCCCCGTCATCCGTGGCTGGAACAGGTTGAGGGTTGAGAATTGAGGGTTGAGAGTCGGACCTTATGACTTCTCCGATCAAAGTGGCGATCACCGGCGCGGCCGGACAAATCGGTTATTCACTTCTCTTTCGCGTCGCGTCCGGCGCGATGTTTGGACCGGATCGGCCGGTCCAGTTAAGCCTGATCGAGATCCCGTCCGCGCTCGCGGCGTTAAAAGGCGTGGTCATGGAGCTGGACGATTGTGCGTTTCCGCTGCTCAAAGGCGTGGTCGCAACCGCTGATCTGAATGAAGGATTTCGCGACGTGAACTGGGCGTTGCTCGTCGGCAGTGTCCCGCGCAAAGCCGGCATGGAACGGGGCGATTTACTCGGGATCAACGGCAAGATTTTCATCGGTCAAGGCCAGGCGATCGAGAAGAACGCCGCTTCTGATGTGCGTATTCTCGTGATCGGAAACCCCTGCAACACAAATTGCCTGATCGCCATGAACAACGCACCGTCGATCCCGCGGAATCGTTGGTTTGCGATGACCCGGCTCGACGAAAACCGCGCCAAGGCGCAGCTCGCCCAGAAGGCGGGCATCGACGTGACGGAGGTCACAAACATGACGATTTGGGGGAACCACTCGGCGACGCAATATCCCGATTTCTATAACGCAAAGATCAAAGGCAAGCCGGCCACGGAAGTTATCGTGGACGAAAACTGGCTGAAAGAGACGTTCATCCCTGCAGTGCAGCAGCGGGGCGCCGCGATCATCAAAGCGCGTGGCCTTTCGTCCGCTGGCTCCGCAGCGAATGCGATTGTCGAGACTGTTCGTTCGCTGACGAATGCAACCCCAATTAACGATTGGAATAGCGTCGCGGTTTGCTCGGATGGCAGCTACGGGGTGGAGCAAGGCTTGATCTCATCCTTCCCTGTTCGCGCGAGGGGCGATAAGTGGGAGATCGTGCAGGGTGTGGAGCTGAGTGAGTTCAGCCGGTCCAAGCTCGATGCTTCTGTGGCGGAACTGCAGGAGGAAAAATCGCTCGTCGGCGAGCTGCTGCCGAAGTTGTAAACGAAGACGGCCAGTCGGGAGACCTGACCTACGTTACTGGTTCCGGACGAAGACCGCGCTGTCGTAATAGGTGCGAAAACCTGTAACGGCCTCTTGATCGAACTCAATCAGACTTACTCCGCGATACTTGACCGGCTTGCCCTCCGCCGTCGTGCCGTGCGACTGCCATTCGAGCGCGGCGCCGCTTTCGCTGATGATTTCGCCCGTGAACTCTGATCGGATATCGCTGAACTGTTCCACGTAAGTCTGCCAGAAGGCACGCGGGTCGGCGCCGTGCTCACCGCCGAGATTCGTTAGGGTTGCGCCGTCCGCGAAGAGGCTGGCCACGTGGGCGGCGTCGCGTGTTTTTTCAGTTTCCTGTAGCGCCTGCTTGAATCGTGCAGGCAATCCGCTGTTCCCGTTGTTTGCGCTCATACCAACAGCTACGCGCATCAGCCGCGCGCGGATGTCACTACGCGACCAACTCCACGCCCGTAAGGCGCGTGAATGCTTCGCGATATTTCGCCGAAGTCTTCTCGATTACATCGGCAGGCAACGAAGGAGCAGGCGGCGTCTTGTTCCAATCAAGCGTCTCGAGATAATCCCGGACAAATTGCTTGTCGAAGCTAGGGGGACTTTGGCCAGTGCGATAGACATCCGCCGGCCAAAAACGAGAGGAATCGGGCGTGAGGCATTCGTCAATGAGAAGGAGCTCGCCCTCGAGCAGGCCGAACTCGAACTTCGTATCCGCGACAATGATCCCGCGCTCGGCCGCATGCTCGCGCCCGGCGTGATAGATTTTCAGGCTCAAATCGCGCGCTTTGCGAGCCAGATCCTCACCGAGAATCTGGCAGCACTCGTCCCATGGGATATTCCGATCGTGCCCTGCTTCGCTCTTCGTGGAAGGCGTGAAGAGTGGCTCCGCCAATGGAGAAGCAAGCTCCAGATGGGGCGGCAACTGCTGCCCGCAAATTGTCCCATTCTCCTGGTACTCCTTCCAGCCGGAGCCCGCGAGATAACCGCGCACAACACACTCGACCGGTAGCGGCTCGGTTTTGCGCACGATCATCGAGCGGCGCGCGAGTTGATCGCTAAAATCTTCAAGCCCCTCCGGCAGCTCGAATTGCAGCGCGATCATGTGATTAGGGGTGAAAGTAAATCGCTGGAACCAAAAAGCCGAGAGCTGGTTGAGGACCGCGCCTTTGTGAGGGATTGGATCGGGCAGAATGCAGTCGAAGGCCGAGAGGCGATCAGTGGCGACAAAGAGGAGCGTCTCGCCCAGATCGAAAACTTCGCGCACTTTCCCGCTGCGCAGCTTCGGGATACCCGGGAGGTCGAGCGAGGTGAGCGGGAGGTGCGGCATGTGAAGAGTGGCTGACGGTAGTGAATAATCGATCGCCGCGCGTTTCACCATTCACAATTTCCCGATCACGAGCCACCTTCCGAAACCATGGCAGGCCTCGTCGTTAAACCGCGCGCACGGATTCTCCACGGGCATGACTGGGTGTTTTCGGGCGAAGTGCTGAAGGTCTTTGGCAGTCCGGAGGATGGCGATGTGGTCTCGCTGAAGGATGGCAAGGATCGCCTCATCGGCAGCGCCATTTACAACAGCAAATCGCAAATCGTGGCACGGCGTTTTTCCCGCCGCCGTCAGGATCTTGATCTGGATTTCTTTCAACGACGGATCGCGCAGGCGGTGGAGTATCGGGCGCGGCGCGGAGTGAATCCGCGACTCTGCCGATTGGTCTGGAGCGAGAGTGATGGGTTACCGGGAGTGATCGTAGATCGATACGGCGACCACGTAGTGCTGCAGACGCTGACGCTTGCGATGGAGATGCGGAAGGCTTTGCTCGTGGAGGCGCTAGGGAGCTTAAATGTCCAACTGGCGGGCGTGGGCAACACGAGCGCGACCTTTGCCCCCCTTTCCATTATCGAAAGAAACGATGCGCCCGTGCGTCGCGCGGAAGGAATGGAAATGACGACAGGCGTTCTGCTGGGCGAGGCAAAGCCGCTCCTGATCCACGTGAACGGGATGGAGTTTGGAGTCGACCTGCTGCAAGCGCAGAAGACCGGGTTTTATCTCGATCAATTGCAGCATTATGCGGCGGTCGCAGAATACGCCGAAGGACGGCGCGTCCTTGATTGCTTTACGAATCAGGGGGCATTCGCGCTCGCGAGCGCGCGCGGCGGAGCCGCCGACGTGACCGGGGTGGAAGCGAGCGCGGACAGTCTCGCGGTGGCGCGCGCGAACGCGGAGCGAAATGAGTTGCGTGCGAACTGGATTGAGCAGGATGTTTTTCAATTCCTGCGCAGTGCTGAAAAGGCGGAGGCGGAATACGACTTGATCATTCTGGATCCGCCGTCGTTCACGAAAACAAAGGGTGGATTGCACGACGCCATGCGCGGATATCGCGAGCTGCATGTGCGTGCCTTCAAGCTCCTCTCGAAGGATGGCTTGCTCGCAACATTTTCCTGTTCACACCATGTTACGGAGCAAGCGTTCGCGCGGACGATCGCGGACGCGCTCGTCGATGCCCGGCGCTCTGCGCGCCGGCTCCGCCGGTTCGAGCAGGCGCTCGATCATCCGGTGCTGCCGACGCTCCCGGAAACGGAATATTTCAAGGGCGTGTTGCTAGAGATGATGCCGGGAAGATAGCGGCGTGGAAGGTCGCTGTGAGGAATCTGGAAGCAGAACAAGAGCGAGTTCCCGCAGTCAGGCCTTGCTCTCAGCGTTTGGATTTTCAGAGAACTTAAGAGTTGCAGCCATCCAGAGACGCACCTCAAAGGCACCGCGCCGCATTTAAAAGGGGAAGGTGGGGTGGCGTGCGCAGGCCACCCGCCTGGGCGGGTCATCTCAGCTGCGCCCCGAGAACGGCTGTCGCAGCCTCACCCGCGGGGTGCTAGGCTACGCGGTGCGTTCCGATTACAAAGGCGTCTGGACGGCGCTCTCGGAAACTCTCTCCAGTGCTAAGATGCACGTCAGCGGCACCGAGGACGAAACCGTTTTCGAGACGAGCGGCGCCGGCACGGCTGGGTTTCTGCTGGACAATGTCGGCATCGAGTCGACGGACATTGTTCTGGAAATCGGCTGCGGCGTTGGTCGCGTCGGGAAACATCTTGCCGGTCGCTGCCGCCGCTGGATCGGCGCCGACGTATCGCCGCACATGCTTGAATTTGCGGCCGAGCGGCTCCGTGATTTTCCGAACGTGGAGTTTATTGAGCTTTCCGGGAATGACTTGCAACCCCTGGACAATAATTCAATCGATGTTGTCTATTGCACGGTCGTCTTCATGCATTTGGAGAGCTGGGATAGGTATGGCTATGTCGAAGAAGCTTTTCGTGTTTTGCGCCCCGGCGGCAAACTCTACGTCGACAACGTAAATCTTTGTTCCGACGCCGGCTGGTCCATCTTTGAGACGCATCGTCAGTTTCCGCTCTCTCGACGGCCCGACCATATCACCGTCTGTTCGACGCCGGAGGAGCTGCGGGAATACTTGAGGCGGGCCGGGTTTGAACACCTCCAGAGCCGCCCTGGCGAGGAACTAATTTCGGTGTGGGGACAAAAACCCAATTTCGGAAACGCGAACCCTTAGCTTGTCGGGCGCTGGGACCTCGGGGGGAGCGAAGAGGCTTTTCGCAATCGCCGAACCCCTGCTGCTTCTCAAGGCGACAGAGTAACTCGTAGAGTGTGCAGTGGTTCATCGGGAGCCATGCACGCACGCTCAATCGATCACTTCGATTCGATCACGAGCAACTTTCAAAGGGAAAATTCTGGAATTCCGGAGGTGGAGGTCTTATATCCCTGAACGGGCCGCGACCGAAGCTTCTGGTGCGCGCGACTCAACAAAACTTCTCATGTCAGAACGAATCCGACCAGTCGAACAGATGCTGGAATTAAGCGAAGAGGAGGCGAATTCGCCGGAGCATCTCGATTCGCAAGTCCAGAAAGCCCAGGAACAACTCAACGTCTTGCGGCGCCAGCAGGAGCAGATTGAGAAACAAAAGCGCGAGCTGGAAGAACTGAGCCGCCGGCAGGAAGAGCTTGAGCGCGGCCGCGCGGAGATGACGGATAAACTGACGCGCTCGATCGTGGTGCTTGAGCGGGAGGGGTACGATTCGCAGAAGAAGCTGGAGCAGATTCGCGCCACGCGAGAGAGCTTCGAACAGCATCTCGCGCTGCTTGAGGGGATCGATCCGAAGAGCTGGAATCCCAGTGATCTTCACAAAGAGCTGAGTCGCTCGCTCAGCACGGTGGACGACGCGCGCGCCGAGTTCAGTCAGCAGCGCAGCCGGCTCTCGGCTACGGCGGGCGACGAAGCGGCCGAGGTCGCGCTCCCCGAAGCGGCCCCGGATGTTTCGCTCGGAACCGCAAATGGCTTCGTGCAATGGATGCAAATCGGTCTCGCCTTCACCTTGCCGCTGATCGTTTTCGGCTCGATCGCGCTCGTCATCTTTTTCTGGCTCGCGTCCCGAGGGCATTGATTTCCCCATGCGCCGCCGACCGTCCAAACCTGCGACGCCGCTCAACGAGAAACAGGACGAACTCGCTCGCCGTGAAAACCAATTGCGCGAGCAGATGCAGCAGCTCGAGCGCATGATCGCGGATGCTCCGCGAGTCGCGGAGGAGACGCATCGCCGTCATCGCGAGGAACTGATCGCGCGCGCGAGCGAAGGCCGGAGCCGCCTCGATGTTTCCATTGCCTTGCATGACAAACGTTTTGGCGATGGTGGCGGCTATCGTGGGCGCCGCGTTTCCCTGCGCAAAGAGCGGCGCGAAGGACGCATCGTCTTCCTTGTTCTGGTGATCACGCTCGCAGCTGCCGTGCTCTGGCTGGTGTCGCACCTGCAATTTTAGGCCACGGGGTTTGCCATGGCTGAGCAGGACCTGGACATTGCGTCGGTCGCGCAGCTGGCGCGGTTGACGCTGACCAGGGAAGAGGCGCAGCTCTTCCAGGATCAGCTCGCGCATGTGCTCGAATACGTCGATAAGCTGCGGGAAGTCGACGTGAGCGAGGTTGAAGCCGCGGCGCATGCAGTTCCGATGTTCAATTTCTTCCGGGAAGACGAAGCGCACGCCTGGTTCACTCCGGTCGAAGCGCTGGAGAACGCGCCGCATCACGCGCACGGCCTTTTCATCGTGCCCAAAGTCGTGGAATGACGCCACGAGATCTGCCGGCACTCACCGTCGGCGAGCTGCAGGAGGTGCTGCGCCGACGCGAAGTCTCGCCGCAGGAAGCACTCGTCGCGCTACACGAACGGATCACGGAAGTCGATCCGGAGATCGGCGCATATCTTTCGTTGGATCTCGAAGCCGCGCTGAGAATGGCGGAAACAGCGGACCTTGATCTGCCCCTCGGCGGGGTACCGATCGCCATTAAAGACAACATCAACGTGGCCGGTCAGCCTTGTACGTGTGCCTCCAGAATGTTGCGAGACTATCGCTCGCCATACGATGCGACGGTGATTACGAAGCTAAAAAAAGCGGGCGCGATTCCGTTTGGAAAGACGAACCTGGATGAGTTCGCAATGGGTTCGTCCACCGAGAACTCCAGCGTCAGGACAACGCTGAATCCCTGGGATTTCTCGCGCGTGGCCGGCGGTTCCAGCGGTGGATCGGCGGCGGCGGTTTCGGCGAACACGGCCTTCGCGGCGCTCGGGACTGATACCGGAGGTTCCGTGCGCCAGCCGGCTTCCCTCACCGGCGTTGTTGGAATGAAGCCGACGTATGGCCGCGTCTCGCGTTTCGGTCTGACGGCTTTTGCCTCATCTCTGGATCAAGTGGGGCCGCTTACGAAAAACGTGCGCGACTGTGCGCTGATCATGAACGCGCTCTCTGGTGCGGACCCGCAGGATTCCACTTCGCTGCCGGTGCCGGTGCCGGACCACACCGCGCAACTTGGGCGCGACATTCGCGGGTTGCGGCTGGGGGTGGCGAAGGAACACGCGACGACTGGGATTGATCCGCAAGTGCAGAGACTCGTCCGCGCGGCCACGGATCATTTTGCGGCGCTTGGCGCGGAGATCGTGGGAATTTCGCTGCCGCACACCGACTACTCGGTGGCCGCGTACTATGTGCTGGCGACGGCGGAAGCTTCCGCCAATCTCGCGCGCTTCGATGGGGTACGGTACGGCTATCGCGCTGACGGCCCGGTAGGCCTGCTCGACCACTATGAACGGACGCGGGCGGAGGGCTTCGGGAGGGAAGTAAAGCGCCGAATCATCCTAGGCACCTACGTTCTGAGTTCCGGTTACTACGAAGCCTACTACTCGCGTGCGCAAAAAATCCGCGAGCTGATCCGGCGCGATTTCGCGCGGGTTTTTGAACAAGTGGACGCAGTAATTTCGCCAGCCTCGCCGGTGCCTGCATTCAAAACAGGCGAGCGCGACTCGGATCCGCTGCAGATGTATCTAGCCGACATCTTCACGATCCCTGCGAATCTCACCGGCATCTGCGGCCTCAGCATTCCCTGTGGCTTTGCCGAGTCGCCGGATGGCGTCCCATTGCCCGTCGGTCTTCAACTTCTGGGGCCCGCTTTGGATGAGGCTCGCCTTCTGCAAATAGCCTACGCCTACGAGCGGACAACCGAGTGGCACCGGCAGCGGCCTCCGCTGTCCGCACGCAAAGAATTCGCTGCATGAGCGGGAGAGAAAGCGAGCGACGATCGCGTTCCTGGCGCGACCGGTGGAATAGCCCGGCGGCGTTTCGCGCGATGATCTTTCTGTTCGCGATAGTCCTCATTGTCTACGGCGGCATCGCGATCGCGAACGCGCTCTTGCCCGGAAAGAGCATCAAGGATTACGAACTCTGGTACGACACGGGCCAACATATTCTCCACGGCGAGCAGATCTATCCGAGGCGAAACACAAAGTTCCCGTTCATGTATCCACCTCCGGCCGCTTTGCTGCTCGCCCCACTTAGCGCGCTTGGCAGGACAGGCGTGGTCGCGATGCTTGTTCTCGTCAACGCCGTCGCCTGGCTCGCGAGCATCCTCTTATCTGCGCGACTCGCGGCTGGTGAATGGCGTCGGCAACATCTGCTCGTTTACCTCATCCCGAGCGCGCTGGTTTCGGTTTATGTCTGGAGCTGTTTCCACCTCGGGCAGCCAAGCGTCTTGCTGCTCGCACTGATGCTGGGCGCATTTGTCTCCTTGCAACAGAAGCGACAGACGATTGCCGGCTTCCTCATTGCGTTCGCCGCGGCAATCAAAGCGTTTCCTGTCGTTGCGATCGTTTACTTGCTCTATCGCCGCTTTTGGATCGGAGCCGTGTCGCTCGTGGTCTCGTTGATTTTTTTCCTGATTCTACTGCCAACGCCATTCCGCGGCTTTCAGCAGGCACGTTATGATCTGCAACGCTGGGCGAGCGGCATGCTCTTCAAGTACGACCACAAAGGTGTGGCGCAGCGGCCTGGCCGCAGCAACTCATGGAAAAACCAGTCGATCTTCGGCGTCGCGAATCGCCTCCTGCGGCACGTCGACGCCGACGAGCAGTACGGCCCGCACACGCCGGTCTACCGAAACATTGCAGAGCTTAGCTTCGGCACCGTAAATAAGATCATCCTTGGCGCCGGTCTGGTCCTTGGGCTGCTTTACCTCGCAGTCATGCCCCGGCAGACGCAACGAACGCGCGAGACAGATGCGCTCGAATTCGCGCTTCTCCTTCTGCTGATCCTGATGTTTACGCCTCTCGCATTCGGTTATCTCTTCGCCTGGCTGCTGTATCCATTTGCCGTCATCGTGTGGCGCTTGCTCGCGCATCCGGGCCGGCCGCTTCTCCTTCTCACCGGGTTAGCGGTGTCGCTCCTCGCGCTGACGATTCCGCTGCAAAGGCCCGCGCAGATTTACGGCAATGTCTTCTTCGCGACGCTGCTCCTGTTTGTCGCTCTCGCCCTGGAACTTCGGCGGCTGAAAAATAACTCATCTCTCGCCCCTGCTTTGGAGCGAAGCTCGTGCGAGGCGACCGCCGCCTGAGAAACGGGCAAGCGCCGTCGAAAAAGAATACCAAAGGCTGCAACCAGCCAGCGGAACGAAAAGACAAGCACCACCCTGAGGCTCATCTTCGATGTGCCGCGCGTGCGATCCCGAAACGCGATTGGAAGCTCCCGCACCCGCAGCGCTCGACCGCCGCGGACAATCACTTCGAATGCAATCTTGCAGCCGCCTGCCGCGTCCGGTGCGAGCTCCAGGAGACGCGTTCTCCGGATGGCAAAGAAGCCGCACATCGAGTCGTGCACGCCCGTCAACGGATAGGCAATCGCGGCTGCGAGGCGCGACATCGCTTTGCGCGAAATCGGCCATCCGGGGGTGGTTCCGCCCGTGACATAACGGCTTCCCGTCACCATGTCGGCCTCGCCCGCAAGCAGCGGCCCGATCAATTTCGGAATCTCGTCTGGCGGATGGCTCAGGTCCGCGTCCATCACCACGAG
>JACDBM010000283.1 GCA_013694945.1 Chthoniobacterales bacterium | reverse complement strand
GTGGTGCTGGACCAGCAGCTCGATCTCGAGTGCCTTCGCATCCCGCATTTCTACAGCGCCTTTTACGTCTACAAATATGCGACCGGCATCTCCGCCGCGGTAGCGTTGTCGGAGCGAGTCCTCGCTCAGGAGCCGGGAAGTGTGGAAGCCTACCTGAATTTCCTTCGCTCCGGCGGTTTGAAGTTTCCTCTCGAGACGCTGCAAACTGCCGGCGTCAACATGGCAACGTCAGCACCTGTCGAAAGCACGCTTCGCTTATTTGAACGCCGTCTCAGCGAATTGGAAGAGCTACTTTAAAGGCGGGTGGTGCTTTTTGCACGACGAGGAGGAGCAGGCATGAAAAGCGCGCAGGCGCCGAAAAAGATCGAGCGGCGAATCGAGACAGCGTCGCACACGCACGCTTGGCAGGACTCATGCTTAAAGGAAGGCGTGCATTATGAAAGGCAGTTGCAGGCCGCCTGCGGCTACGCGGAGCTCGGGATGTTTTCGGAATCTCTCGCGGAGCTGGACTCCATCCCGACACGCCTCCAGCGCCGGCCCGAAGTCTTGCAATTGCGCCTGCACCACTTCATGCGCGCGAAGCGCTGGGGTCCGGCCTTGCGCGTGAGCCAATTGCTTTGCCGCGTCGCTCCAGACTGCGGGACAGGTTTTCTGCATGCCGGCTTCTGCTTGCATCAGCTCGGCAAAACTGCGGCTGCGCGGAACCTCTTGATGACCGGTCCGATCGCACTGCTGAAAGAGCCAATCTACTATTACAATCTCGGCTGCTATGATGCGCTCCTGGGTGACATCAAGAGAGCGGCCGCGAACCTCCAGATCAGCTTCAAGATGGATGCGAGCCTGCGCGAGATCGCGCGCAACGATCCCGACCTGAAGGCGCTACATGCGTTGATCTGACGGTTCACCGACAAAGGCGGAGGTCCTCTTCCTTGTCGTGGCTGAGCGTGCTGCTACGCTCGGCACCAGGATGGGTCTTGAGCGAGCACCACTGGAACGTCGCCTTCGGCCGCTCTTCGAAGAGAACTTCATCCGCTCCGAGGAACTCGGCGCCGCCGTCTCGATCTGGCAAAACGGGAAACCAATCCTCGACCTGCACGGCGGATTCCTCGATGCGCGACGTGAGACGCCGTGGACCGCAGAAACGATCGTGCTTTTTTGGTCCGCGACGAAAGGTCTCGGGAGCGCATGCCTGTTGCACGTCCTGCAGGAGCACGAGATCGAGCTCGACCGGCGCGTCACTGAGTTTTGGCCTGAATTCGGGCAGGGCGGGAAAGAGGAAATCAATCTCGCGCAGCTTCTTTCCCATCAAGCTGGTTTGTGCGCGTTTGATCACCCCGTCGACGTGCAGGATTACGCGGCCGTCGTTCACGCATTGGAGCGGCAAGTTCCACTTTGGCCGCCAGGCACGGCACACGGTTATCACGCGCGAACGTTCGGCTTCTTGTTAGACGAGCTGGTCCGGCGGCTCGCGCGGCAAACTCTCGGCGAATATTGGCGCACGCACTTCGCCGATCCGCTGGGTTTGGATATTTGGATCGGCTTGCCCGAATCCGAGCATCATCGAGCTGCGACCGTCTATGCGGCCAAAGCACGTGGGCGCCCACCGGAACCGGCACAATTTTATCGAGACCTTTCGATGCCAGGAACGCTGGTGCGCAGGACGTTTACGTCACCTGCCGGTCTGCACGCCGTCAGCGGGATGAATGCGCCGGCGATTCGCAGCCTGCCACTGGTTTCGTTCGGCGGAATCGGCAGCGCCTCTTCGTTGGCGAAATTTTACGCGATGCTGGCGAATGGCGGTGAGCTGGGCGGACGACGGTTTTTCCGTGAGACTACCCTTCAGAAGATGACCACTACTCTGACTTGCGGAGTTGATCGCGTCTTCCAGATTCCAACGGCTTTCTCAGCCGGGTTCATGAAGAACGCGCCGGACACACCTGCGATTTTTGGCCCCTCTCCCGTTGCTTTTGGTCATCCAGGAGCCGGCGGGAGCCACGCCTTTGCGGACCCGGAGAGCGGGCTTGCGTTCTCCTATGTCATGAACCAGATGGAGCAATCACTTCTGCCTAACGAGAAGTCACTTCGTCTGGTGGACGCAATCTACGACGAGCTGCGCCAGGAGTACCCGCCCCCCAAGCTCAGCAGAGGAGGCCGCCAGCCGGCTCGCTTGGCGGCTCCTCCCCAGAGTCCATCAGCCTAATAGCCGCCGGTCCGTGTCGTTGTCGTGCTGACGGCATCCGGACGCGTCACAGCTTGCTGGCTGTGCACCGTCGTTGACGTCGTAGCAGGCGTTGGCTCAACCACCGCCGTGCACGAAGTAAGCGCGAGCAACGGCAAAGCCGCGATGGCCGGGATGAATAAGGTGAGTTTTTTCATAGTTGGATTCGATTCATTCACGATTCGGACGGGACGCCTCCTTCAGCCGTATGACGCCGTCGTTAGTCACGTCGATAAACACAAGTCCGGGTCCAGGCGGCGAATCTGCCGGACCCTGCGATGCGCGCCGGACCGCTGCCGACAGGCGTGAGCGGGCATACGGCGAGTCGTCTCTTTGCCACGGGTAATAATCCCGCGGGACCCTTCTCCAAAACAAACGCCCGCCGTACCGCCAGGGATCAAGCACAATCCCGCGCTGGAACGAATCTCCTTTCGCGGTCACCACCGCGCAATTGTGTTCCCGCAGTGTTCCCGCTCGGGCGACTCCCCACTGCAAATCCAGCGAGTCGAGTTTCAAGCGCTGTAATTGGGACAGCAGGTCCTCGGTCCATTGATAGCACAATCCACGGCGTCGGAAGCCGGTATTCACGAGGAGATTCTGGAGGAGAGCCGGCGCGACGGCGTGGTAATCGCGGGCGAGTTTTGCGGAGGTTAGCTGCGCGCAAAGCGCAAGACGTTGCGCCTCGGTGCGACGCACAGAGGGCGAGAGCGCCTCAATTTCAGCAGCTAGCGCTTCGGTCGGGAGCTGGTTCCTTCTGCTCACCTCCGTCGTCGCGCGGGAAGCCGGCGGCGTCTCACAACTCGTTAGGCTAAGCAGAAGAGCGGCCGCAATGAGAGAGATGGATGAGGCACTCAAGGCGCACGATTGGTTCCTCCCATTGTCCCGGCAGGAACGCCGTCCTGTCCCAGAGACGATGACTTCGCCCAGCGCTCTGCATCGTTGCAGAAGTTCCCACGCGCTCCGTCTCATCGAGCGGTCTTCGTGAAGCAAACGCTGTTCCCCCTCAGCAAGGGCCAAATATCGACCCTTGGGCTACCCGGAGGCGAAAATCAGGCGTGGCCGCCGCATCAAGCGGCCGCTGATTGTTTACTAGGCAAGCGCCATGTCGTACCCATATTCTCTGGACTCGCTATGCCATTGTACATGGACATTCACGAGATGCGCGGCGTCACCGCCGACGAGGTCGCGAAGGCTCATGCCGCCGATGTGGAGGCGCAGCAGAAATACGGCGTCGAGTACCGCAAATACTGGGTGAATGAGAGTTGCGGTAAGGTTTTTTGTCTTGTTCATGCACCGACCGCAGAGGCAGCGAACCAGGTGCATCGTGAGGCGCACGGCCAGGTGGCCGAGAAGATCATTGAGGTCCAGCCCGAGGTCGCAGAGCTATTTCTCGGCAGCGCGGAAACTAATCCATCGGGTGCGGTTCTTGTGCCGGGCGGCGCGGCTGATGCGCGCGATCCCGGAATCCGAACTGTGCTGTTTACGGACATCGTCGGTTCTACGACGCTGACTCAATTAGTGGGGGACGAAGAGGCCTTGGCCCTGCTGAACGTGCACGACACAATTGTCCGAGACGCTTTGAGTGCGTTGAACGGTCGCGAAATCAAGCACACTGGAGACGGCATCATGGCCTCGTTCTTCTCGGCCGCGGCGGCGGTCAAATGCGCAACTCGAATTCAGCGCGACTTGAGCAAGCATGAGGAAGAACGCCCCGGCTGCCGGATCAAAGTTCGCATCGGTGCGGCCGCAGGAGAGCCAGTGGAGCATCATGAGGATCTTTTTGGAACGACGGTTCAACTGGCTGCGCGACTCTGCTCGCAGGCGGAGCCTGACCAGATTCTGGTGTCGAACGTTGTCGCGGAGCTGTGCATCGGAAAGGGGTTGGTGTTCCGCGCCCTCGGCGAAGTTCCCGTTAAAGGCTTTGATCACCCCGTTCGAGTTCACGCCGTTTCAACGGCCTCGTGACCTGCGCTGTGCTTAAGGCTGGAGCGCTGCGCTTTCGCCCCTACCTTTATTTCACAGGCGCAAAGGCGCGCCGTTTTTCTACAATCACAAGTGCTATTCCTCCGAGGACAGCAACGGATGCGAATAGAAGACGCAGCGTAATTGATTCGCCTAACAATGTGATGCCGCCGATGGCCGCGAGGACTGGCACAGTGAGCTGAACAGTAGCGGCACTGGTGGCCTTCAGGCCCGGCAACGCGGTATACCAGATCGCGTAACCAACTCCGGAAGCGAGCGCTCCCGACACTACCGCGTACACGATGCCGGCGCGGTCGAGCCGCGCCCAAGGCAGCAGAACGAGGCTCAGCAGCGCAGCGAGCGGCACCGCGCGCAAGAAGTTGCCCGCGGTTGCACTGGCGGGGTCACCGGCACTTTTCCCACGTAGAGAATAGATGCCCCACGCGATACCGGCGCCCAGCATCAAAATCGCACCGCTGAGCGGAGGAGCTGAGAGCCCAGGGAGCAAAAGCGCCACAAGGCCTCCCAAAGCAACCGCAAGACCAACGAACTGTCGCACGCGGAATTGTTCCCCTTTCCGCAAGCCCCAGCTAATCATCGTCGCTTGCACGGCCCCGAACAGGAGCAAGGCCCCGGTGCCGGCAGAAAGGCTGAGATAGGCAAAGGAAAAGGCGGCCGCGTAGGCGAAGAGCGCCAGAGCGGACAACCAGCTCCCCGCTTTGTGCCGTGACCCTTTGCGCAAATTCACGATTACCCAGAGTGCAATGGCACCCGAGACAATGCGGATGAAAGTGAAGCTGCTGGCGTCAATGCTGGTTTGCTTCAGTGCTAGCCGACAGAGCAACGAATTTCCTGCGAAGGCAGTCATCGCAACCAGCGTCAGCATGAAAACTCGTGCAGGTGTCACCAAGTTACCTTGCGAGCGTTAGGCACGGGATGCTTCTGCTCAATCTCGATACTCAGAGTCCGCAGTTAGAGAGCTGAATGAAGTGCGTTTCACCCGATTGCCAGCAGGAATTCCACGTTTTCCCTGAACTGTGATTCGCCCAGCGCTCTGCATAGTTACTCAATCCAGACTGGATTGGTCCGCATACGGTCCGCTCCGCAGAAGCTGTCCAATCCCGCCGCGATCCTGCATGAGCGCTTTCATGCTCCAGTGAATGTGGCCGGGTGCAGTCGTGCCGTCCCGCGTGAGTGCAATCTGAGCCACGATTTCCC
>JACDBM010000281.1 GCA_013694945.1 Chthoniobacterales bacterium | reverse complement strand
CCGTGCGGCATCTTGTGGCGCTGTTGGTCGCCCATTGTTTCCGCGAGTGCGCCGCACGAACAAATCCAGCCGCAGTAGGCGCCTTTGCCCCACCGCCAGATGAGCAACGGGATGATGACAAACGTTTGAAAGAACGAGATCAGGAGCCACCAGAGGATCGGCGCGTCGGTGAAGACGTTGTAAACCATCAACGGCCAGGCGAGCACGAAACCGTATGCGCGCCAGTAGGCGCGGGGATGTCCCCAGTCGGGCCACTCTCGTGCGAGATACTGCGCTTCCGGGATGTAGGACTCGAACAGGTTGTCGCCGATGGTTCGGCCGATCCCGTGGTCGAACGCGCCGTTGTAGCCGAGATACGGCAGAATGACTTCCGGCAGGAGAAACAACGGGATCATCTGCACCGCGATCAGGACCGTTGTTTGCAGCGTGACGTAAGGCGTCTTGCGTCGCCGCATTCGTCCGATGCCGAACGCGACAATCGCCACGCTGTAGGCCAGCGTGTAATAGAAGGAACGCGATCGGAGCGACACTGCGAGCGTTCCGAGTAAGGTCGAACGATCCGCCACTTGCGCTTCGAACCAAGAGCCTAAAGAACTAACAATGACCGACATGTTGCCTGGCCAGGGGTCCAGCCATGTTTCCGCGAACCCGCCCGATTTCCAGAAGTAGACGAAGATGCAGAAGGCGAGGAACGCGCCCAGCGCGAGCCATCCGCTCGGTGTCCCCTCGCCCGCGATGCGTAGGCCGGAGCGGCGAAAGAAATCGAGCGGCGCTTCGCGTCCGAGCATCGTGAAGACGACGTCGTTAGGCAGCGCCGCTTCCGTTTCGCTCCGAAGAAGGATTTGCGCCGGTTCGATGCGTGTCACCTCTGTGCCGAGCGCGAGTTGCAATGAGCCGCCTTGCCCGCGCTGGAGACCACGCGTCATCGCGGGATTTACGCGCTCCGAGCTGGGACGCTCGACCTCTACTTCCGCATCGCCATTTTGCGCCAGCGTCTCGATTTTCGCCACGTTCTCGGGCTTGGCCCGGGAGAACTCTTTTCGCCGGTAACTCAGCGTCACGTGCGCACCAGCACTTGTCAGGGCAATCGCCGTCTCCAGGGCGGAATCGCCCCCGCCCACGACCAGCGCGTTCTTGCTCGCGAACTCTTTCGGATCGAACAGGCGATTGTAAACCTTAGCAAGCTCCTCGCCGGGCACCGCAAGTTTGCGGAAGTTTCCACTGCGACCGATAGCGACAATCACGCGCCGCGCGCGCAGCGGCGTTCCTTCGGCGAGATGCAGGACCGACTCGCCGCCAGTTGCTTCGATTCGTTCTACACGACCAGGTGTCGGTTCGATCCCTGCCTGGTGTCGCTGGGCCTCCATTTCTTCGAGCAGCGCTTCCTTGACCCCGGCCGTGAATTGCAGGCCACCCTCCAATTTCATTTCCGTGGGATAGGTGTAGATCGGCTTCTCTTTCGGGAAATTCACGACCGTTGAAAACAGCGCGGTCGCTTCCAGAACGACGAACCGCAAACCCGCTTTCTTCGCTTCAATTGCGGCAGAAACGCCGGCGACGCCGCCGCCAATGATCGCTAGATCGAGCAGCTCGCTTTCCAGCTTCCCGCGTCCGTCCGCCGGCTTCTGAAACTCCGGTTCGCGCAAGATCGCGCGCACCGCGCGCGCGCCGGTGAAAGAGGAAAACTTCAGGAGCGGAATCCCGGTCAGATCGCCCACGACCCGCACGCCGGGCAGATTTGTGACGCCATTCTCTCCCGAAAGTGGCAGCTTCTCGACCGTGCCCGCCGGCCACTGGGTGTGCAGCCAGTGCGTGTATCGTGCGAGAAGTCCTGCCATAAAGGTCAGATTCTGGTTGCGAACCCGGAGCGTTCCATCACGTCTCAATCTTACGGCGGCCCGCCTCGGAAGAAAGCCTGCGCAACCATGCGAGCCCCTTGCAGCGAACTTATTCCACATGTCGCCTGATCACTCTCGACGATACCCGATTGGAGCTGAGCTAATCGGCAACGGCAGGACACACTTCCGTGTTTGGGCGCCAAAGGCGAAACGCGTCGACGTCGTGCTTGAGAAGTCGGCTGACGAAAACGCGAGTCGCACATTCGTTCCGCTCGACGCTGAAACCGGAGGATACTTCGCAGGTATTGCTGTTGCGGAGGCGGGCGCATTCTATCGCTTTCGGGTCGATGGCGCTGATCGTTTCCTTCCCGATCCGGCGTCGCGCAGCCAGCCTGAGGGCCCTCATCGTTCCTCGTGCGTCGTCGATCCCCGCACCTTTCGGTGGAGCGACGGAGAATGGCCCGGTGTTCGGCTGCCCGGTCAAATCGTCTACGAGATGCACATCGGCACCTTCACGCCCGAGGGAACGTGGGCGGCAGCCGCGGAGCAACTGCCGGAACTCGCCGCCGCCGGATTGACCGTGATCGAGATGATGCCGATCGCCGATTTCGCCGGGGAGTTTGGCTGGGGTTATGACGGCGTGGATCTCTTCGCGCCAACGCGGCTTTACGGCACGCCCGACAACCTCCGTGCCTTCATCGACAAAGCGCACTCGTTAGGTATGGGCGTCATCCTGGACGTGGTTTACAACCATCTCGGCCCCGAAGGAAATTACCTCCGCGCCTACTCGGATGATTACTTCACGGACCGATACGAAAACGACTGGGGCGACTCTCTCAATTTCGACGGCCCAAACTCGCAAGCAGTGCGCGAGTTTTTCCTCACGAACGCGCGCTACTGGATTGAGGAGTTCCACTTCGATGGCTTCCGCTTCGATGCAACCCAAAACATCTGCGACGATTCGGCAGAATACATCGTGGGCGAAATCGGCAGAGCGGCGCGGGCTGCGGCCGGCAAACGGTCGATCATCCTCATCGCCGAGAATGAGCCGCAGCGAGCCAAGCTGGTGCGTCCGCGCGCGGCCGGAGGGGACGACCTCGATGCGCTCTGGAACGACGATTTTCATCACAGCGCGCTCGTCGCTCTCACCGGAAGAAACGAAGCCTATTACAGTGACTATCGGGGTCACCCGCAGGAGTTCATTTCGGCAGCCAAATACGGCTATCTTTTCCAAGGCCAGCCGTATCTCTGGCAGGACGCGCCGCGCGGTGAGCCCGCGTTCGACCTCGCGCCGCAGGCTTTTGTCTGCTTCATCGAAAACCACGATCAGGTCGCGAACTCCGCCTTTGGCGAGCGCGTCCACCTGCAATCTTCACCTGGCCGCTACCGTGCCATGACCGCGTTGCTGCTGCTCGGGCCGTGGACTCCGATGTTGTTCCAAGGCCAGGAATTCGGCGCAACCTCGCCCTTTGTCTATTTCAGCGATGCGTCAGGCGATTTGCGCGCCGCGATCCAGAAAGGCCGCTTCAATTTCCTAAAGCAGTTTCCCTCGACCGCGAGTGCAGAGACGCAATCTCAGCTCCCGCCGCCTTCCGATCGCGAGACGTTCACCCGCTGCAAACTCCAGTTCGCCGAGCGCGAAGCGATGAAGTCGATTTACGATCTGCACCGCGATCTGCTGCGGCTGCGCCGTGAAGACGCGCGTTTCCGCGAGCAGAGACCGCGCGCAATCGACGGTGCGGCCCTGAGCGCCGCCAGTTTCGTCCTGCGTTACTTTAGTGAAAACGGAGCCGATCGGCTCTTGATCGTGAATCTCGGCCAACGCTCTGCGCTCGAGCCTTTGCCCGAACCGTTACTCGCTCCGCCGCTCGGATTTCGCTGGGAAACTCTCTGGACGAGCGAATCCGTCTGTTACGGCGGGCCCGGGCCAAGCGATGTGGTGACGGCGCGACGGTGGATCTTGCCGGCAGAAGCGGCGGTCGTGCTGCATCCGGTTCGTGAAACGGAGCCGCGCCGCAAAGCGCAGAAGCAGCAAGGCAACTCATGACCAAACTGAAACAGAACGGGCCGACGGTCGTCCGCAGCATGCGATGGGATTGCGCCGAAAGCTCGCGCGAACTTTTGCTAAACCGCGAATGGCTTGTGACGAACGGCCTCGGCGGTTACGCCTCCGGCAGCGTGTCCGGCGCGATCACCCGCAAGTATCACGGCATTCTGATCGCGGGCCTCCCCGCGCCGCTCGGGCGGATGGTAATGTGGAGCCACCTCTCGGAAGTCCTTCGCTTCGCAAATGATGATGTAGTCTCGTTAGGCGCAGAGGAACGCGCCGGTGGCCAGCTTGACCTCCACGGTGCGGACTACCTGCGCGAGTTTCGCCTCGAAGACGGTCTTCCTGTCTGGATCTACAAGGTGCGGGAACTGGTTATCGAGAAACGCATTCTAATGCCGCATCTTCAAAACACGGTGCACGTCAGCTACAAGGTCACCGCGGGAACGGAACTGCCGCGTCTCGAACTGCGGCCGGCCTTTCATTTCCGCCATCACGAGGGTTCCGTCGATGAAGGGTTCTCTGCTCCTTACAAAGTGACGGCAGTCGAAGGCCGCTACGAAATCAGTGGGAGCCGCCGTCGCATCCCGCCGCTTCGGATGCGTCTCTTCGGGAAGGAATCAGGCTTCACGATCGCCGCAGCGCAAATTCATCAGGTGGTTTATCGGACCGAGCAGCAACGCGGTTACGCCTCCGAGGGAGACCTCTGGAGTCCTGGTTACTTCCAGGTCAATCTCTCGCAGCAGAATACCGCTACGCTCGTCGGTTCAACGGAAGCGTGGGAGATCATGGGTGTGCTCGCGCCCGAGGAGGTCCTTGCCGCCGAACGTGAACGGCGTGCGCGCCTCCTCGCGCAAGCTGCCCCGGCGGCGCGGGAAGGTGTTGCGGCGGAGTTGGTTTTTGCGGCCGATCAATTTGTCATCACACCGGCTGGCCGCGCCGAAGACGCGGCGCGCGCGCACGCGGCGGGCGATGAAGTGCGCACCGCAATCGCGGGCTATCACTGGTTCACTGATTGGGGCCGCGACACCATGATCAGTCTGGAGGGATTGACCCTGACGACGGGCCGTTTCGTTGAAGCCGGTTACATTCTGCGCACCTTCGCGCACTACGTTCGCGATGGATTGATCCCGAACATGTTCCCGGATGGGAAAAAGGAAGGGCTTTATCACACCGCCGACGCGACGCTCTGGTTTTTTCACGCACTCAGTCGCTATCTGGCTTTCTCAGAAAATCGAATCACGCTCGAGCTTTTGCTCCCGACGTTAATCGAGATCGCAGAAGCGCATCTGGCCGGCACACACTTCGGCATTCATGTCGATCCTGCGGATGGACTGCTGGTGCAGGGGAAAGAGGGATATCAACTCACATGGATGGATGCGAAGATGGGCGATTGGGTCGTGACGCCGCGACGAGGAAAAGCGGTCGAGATCAATGCCCTCTGGTTCAACGCCCTCAAGCTCCTCGAAGGCTGGCTGCGCGATGCAGGCGACGAGGATGCCGCGCAACGCTATGAGCACCACGCCAGCCGTGCGCGGCTTGCGTTCAACCGCCGCTTCTGGTTCGAGGAAGGCGGCTATCTTTATGACGTGGTCGACACGTTTGAAGGTGGTGACGATTCCGCCTGCCGGCCAAACCAGATTTTCGCCATCTCGCTCGATCATCCAGTGCTTCTGCCCGAACGCTGGCAGTCCGTCGTCGATGTCGTGCAGCGCGAACTGTTCACGCCGTTCGGGCTGCGCTCGCTCTCGCCGAAGCATCCCGATTACAAATCTACTTACCACGGCGATCTGCGCACGCGGGACGCTGCCTATCATCAGGGGACGGTTTGGGGCTGGCTGATCGGACCGTTTGTCGACGCCCGGCAGAAAGTGCATCCAGACGACTCCGCGACTGCGCACGAATTTCTCGCCCGCTTCCCGGAGCATCTCGGAGAAGCCGGACTTGGAACGATCAGTGAAGTATTCGACGCGCAGGAACCGCACCTTGCGCGGGGCTGCATCGCGCAAGCGTGGAGCGTGGCGGAAGTTTTGCGCTCCTGGGTGAAGACATCGCCCACGGCAGAGCGCCCTCGCGTCCGCTCTCCTCAGTGGACAACTGTCTGATCTTGCCCCAGAAGCGACGCGTGGAGGGTAGCGCCGGTGACAGCGGCTGATTGCACCGCGCGGCGTTCTCGTCGATTGCTTCCGCTCATGACATTTTTCGCAACGCTGCTGCTCGTGTTGTTTGCCGTCGCAGCACCGCCACTCGCAGCCGCGCCAGCGCCCACACCGCGCCCCGGTGGCTTCCCGTTCCGACTCTTTAAGCCTGCGCCAAAAGCGTCGCCGATTCCGACTCCCCTTCCTTTCGCCCCTCAGCGCCCGAAACCATCGCCTATGCCCCAACGTCCCACGCCCGTGCCCACACCCATGGTCGCCTTGCCGAATTACAATGAGGAGACAAGTACGCGGCTTCAAATATTCCTCGATAACCACAACTTCGGCCCCGGTAAAATCGACGGGCAAATGGGCGAGTTCTTTCGCAAAGCGCTCCTCTCCTACAAGCGCGCCAACGGCATGCCGACGACGGGCGCGGTCGACGCCTCTCTGCTCGCCGAAGTGCCCCGGGCTTACACCAATTACACCATTCCGCCCGAAGCGGAGAACTTCGTTGGGCCGGTTTCTTCGCGACCATCCGAGCAGGCGAAATTTAAGGCACTCCACTACGGTTCCCTGCTGGAGTTCGTGTGTGAACGGTTTCACGCCGCTGAGGATTTCATTCGCAAGCTAAACCCCGGCGTCATCCTCGAACAACTCAAGCCGGGAGATACAGTGAAGGTGCCAAATGTCAGACCCTTCGAGATCGAGCAGTTGCGCGAAGGCTTTGTGCCGGAGAACCCGCTGCTGGCCGGGCGAAAGATCGTAATCGACACGCACGAGCGCTTTCTCGAGATCCACGAGGGCGGCAAGCTCATCGCGGAGTTTCCGATTACGCCCGGCTCGAAAACGCTGCCCGCTCCGCTAGGTACCTGGCGAATACTGGGGATCGCGACGCTCCCGTGGTTTCGCCACGACGAGGGCGTTTTAAACTCGGGCGTGAGGACAGACAGTTTTTACAATCTCCCCGGCGGGCCGAATAATCCTGTCGGCGTTCTCTGGATGGGCTTGAACAAACCGCACGTCGGCGTCCACGGAACGAACAATCCGGAGACGATTGGTCGCGCCGCGAGCCACGGCTGCATTCGGACTGCGAACTGGGACGCAGCGCGGATCAAGGATCTCGTGACCATCGGCAACGTGGTCGAGATTTTTTAAAGCC
>JACDBM010000273.1 GCA_013694945.1 Chthoniobacterales bacterium | reverse complement strand
AATCCGGCCTCGCGGAAGATTCTGGGAAGCGCCAGCCCATCATGGATTTTGTTGTGAATGCGCGCGTGACCACCGGCTGCCCGATAAGCTTCGGCCTCCGCGATCACGAGCTGACCACAGCCGGTCGCGTACGCAGGATGACGCGAATGCCGCATCCGTTGCAACGGGAGGAATCCGAGCAGCACAAAATGGATGAGAGGAATCAAGAGACGCTCGGAAAAAGTGCCGAGGTTCTGCCGGGGCACTCCGCTCGCGAGCCGGGCACCGCTTTGGCGCAACCAGTGAGACACCGTCGCGGCCGCGTTGGGTGCAAGCCGCACGTCCGCATCGACGAACAAGAGCAGGGGCCGGGCAGCAGCGCTGGCGAGCTGGGCGCAACCCCAGTTCTTTCCGCACCATCCCGAGGGTAACCGTTCCCCGCGCAGCAAACGGACGCGCGGTTCTCTCACCGCAATCTCCTGAACGATCTCGCCGGTCCCGTCGTTGGACAGATCATCGAGGACGATGATCTCTGCTTCCGGATTGCGCAGAGCTGCTTCCACAGCGCCGGCGATATTAGCCGCTTCGTTCCGCGCGGGGATCAGAATCGCAACGTCGTCCACGAGCCGGCTTCTCGGAGCAGGCGGACGGAAGATGCGAAGGTTGCGCAGAAACAAAACCGCGGGCCAGGCTGCGAGCAGAACCGAACTGATCGCGAGCGCGGTCACAGATCGGAGTGCGCGGCGCGAAAGGCGCGTCCGTGAAATTTGGCTCGCGCGCGGCGCCAGAGATCGTAAACACGGTTCGTCCCAACGTGGCCACGCAGCAGTATCTGCCATTCTTCCGGATTGCGTCGCTGCGAAGCGGCGGCGAGTTGATCCTGCACACTGGCCAGAGCTGATTCAAACAGCTGCGTGCTCTCAGGAGCGCTCAGCGGTCGGGCGGCCTCGAAGAAGAGCGGCTCTCCGAAGCTGAGCAGGACCTCCGGCAGGCGTTCCTCCCAGAAAGTGTATTCAATCGCTAGCGGAAGGAACGCCGCGCGCCTGGTTCTCCGTGCCAGACGCCCGAGTCCGCTTTGAAAACGCAATGGACGCGCACGGCCATCCGCAAACTTTCCCTGTGGCGTCAACCAGAGCGCCGAATTCTCTGCGGCTAGAATCCCGCGAGCTTGGTCGAGAAAATCCGCTGCGCCGCGGACCGTGCCATTGGCAACCCCAAAGAACCCCAGCCGGCGAAAGAACTGGTATCGCTGCAATGCATCCGCATCGATCGGGCCATAGGAATCACGTTGACGAAAAAACTGGCGCGCCAGCAAAAGGCAAACGAGCGGATCCCACCACGCGGAATGATTCAGGTAAACGACCACTGGCCAACCGCGCCGCTCTCTTGGCGCGCCATTCGCCAGCAGGCGGACGGAATGGAAATGCCGGCGCAAATACCCTTCCGAGTAGATCCGGAAGAATCGCAGCAGTCCCCTTGAGATTCTCGGCGGAAATTCGACCGAGCGAGAGGACAAACCTCTTCTCGCGCGCGTGGCAGAGTAGACATTCGTCGTCATCTGCCAGCGGCTACAGGTTTCCGAGTTGGTTTTGACTGCGCGAGCGTGAAGTCACGGTCGAGCGCATCCGCTGCAATCCAACCCGACATCAGCACCATCGGCATCCCTGGGCCGGGATGCGCCGCACCGCCGCACAGATAGAGCCCGCGCAGATCAGGACTTCGATTTCCAGGCTTGAATGCTCCTGTCCACTTGCCGTGACTGGCAAGACCATAGATCGCGCCGTTGAGGACGCGGTAACGATCCTGAATATCGAGTGGCGTGAGCGAGCTTTCGGTCACGATCTCTTGCTCGAGTTCCAAGCCTGCGGTGCGCTCCAGCTTTTCGAGAATGGTTTTGCGATAGCTCGGCAGCATGCGCTTCCAATCGTGATGCGAGCGCAGATAAGGCGTGTGAACAAGAACATAGAGCGCCTCGCCTCCCGGCGGCGCGACCGCGCGCTCGTCAGCGGCGGGAGCGCAAACGTAGCAGGTCGGATCCGGCGCCGGTTCTCCTTGCCGGTAAATGGCGTCGAATTCTTTGTGCGGGTCCGCGGAAAAAACAAAATTGTGATGCAGTAACTGCGATGGCCGGCGTTTCAATCCGAGATAGAGAACCACGCCCGAGCAAGCAGGCTCGTAACGGCGCCGCCGTTCAAATTTGCGCACCCGGCCGAGCAATTCCCGGTGAGTGCGGACCGAATCGCAGTTCGAAACGACCGCGTCCAAGTTCACCTGCTCCCCATCTTGCAATTCAACGCCGGTAACTTTCGCCTGCGTGTGCGTGATGCGGCGCACATCAGCCCCTCGACGAAGTTCAACGCCGAGGCTTTCCGCCAGCTTTTGGAGCGCCACGGGAATTGCCGCCGTCCCGCCGTGCGGATACCAGACACCTTCCCGCGTTTGCATATGTGCGATCCCGCAAAGCACCGCGGGCGAAGCATCCGGCGCGGAGCCGACATATTGCGTGAAGTGGTCCATCATTTGCGCCACACGCGCATCAGGCACAAACGACCGGACCGTGCCCGCAACACTGCGACCCATGCGCATGGCGAGCACGTCTCCGAGCGTTCCCGCCTTTGTCATGTTGCCCGCATCAAACATGTCGCGCAGACCTCCGATGGATCGCCAAAAGAACCAGTCTTCCGAGATGCGGTGGAGGCGCTTCGAGTAGTCGATGAAGCGCGCATATCCGTCGGCAGTCCCGCTACTGGAATATTCGGTCAACGTTTGATGCATCGTGTCGACGCTTGCGACCAGGTCCAGCGTGGTGCCGTCATCAAAAAACGAGCGCCATTGTGGATCGAGACGGACAAGATCGAGCGCGTCGTCCAGGCCGCGCCCGGCTTCCGCAAAAATCTGCCGCAGGACGGACGGCAACGTTAGAATCGTCGGCCCCATGTCGAAACGGAAGCCCTTCTGCTCGAGCACGGCAGCTTTGCCCCCGAGCCAATCGTTCTTCTCGAAAACGACAACGGAGCACCCGCGCGCTGCGAGCGTGCAAGCTGCGGCGAGCCCACCCAAACCGCCGCCAACCACTCCTACTCTCGTCATTTTCGATCTCCTCGTTTCCGCAAGCGTTTGCGGCCCGCTGCAATCATCGCGCGCAGCGCT
>JACDBM010000254.1 GCA_013694945.1 Chthoniobacterales bacterium | reverse complement strand
ATGTTGAAACGCGCAACGAGTTCCGCCGCATTCTCTCATTGTGCGATTTCATTTATCTCGTGCCCCTGCCGCTGGGCGTGAGCGCCTATGCCAAAAGCGGCAATGCCGATATCCCGGGCTTCCACGCACGGTCCATTGCCGGCGGCATGTTCTTTGAAGGCCGCTGGGTGTATTTTGCTTTCATCATCAATTGGGATGCGCCCGGCGCGGAGGACCCGGACACGGTCAACCAATTCTTTCACGCCATCCATCGGTCGCTCAGGCTCGTCAAACACACGCTGTAGGGGTTCGTTCCACAGGCCCCTTCAAGACGGTAAGGTCCCGGTCACTAAACTGGAACGCTCTATGATTCTAGCTTCTTCTCAGTTGTTAGGTAGATTCGCGGAGAAGCCAAGCGGAGGCGCTGACCACGCCCGTTCGCGGTTGGTGCTTCGCAGCCCACGCGTCTTGTATTTGCGCATGTGCCGGCCCACCTTGTAGACCACGGACCAGACTTGGCGGGCTCTTCGAAGTCGCCGCTTTGGCGTGCGGCGGTAGCGCTTCGTGGCGTCCGCCCGACGATTGCGATTCATGCAGCTTATTCTCGCGGGCTTCTGGGGATTGGTCGCCGGCTCGGCTCTTGTTCTGGGCGCGCTGGCGGGATTTTACCTGAACGTGCCGCAGCGCGCAGTGGCCGGCATCATGGCGTTCGGCGGCGGCGTCCTGATCTCCGCGCTTTCGTTCGATCTTATGGACGAAGCCTACCGTCGCGGCGGCTTTGATTCCACCGCGGCTGGGTTCATCGGGGGCGCGGCCATCTACACAGGGGCAAACTGGCTGCTGAACCGCGCGGGTGCGAAGCACCGCAAACGCTCTGGCGTTCACGTGCAGCAGACCGCCGCAGAAGAAGGCGGCGGACTGCCGATCGCCTTGGGCGCGCTGATTGACGGCATCCCGGAATCGATCGTCATCGGTGTAAGCATGATCCAGGGAGGAGCGGTCAGCAGCGTTGCGGTTGTTGCCATTTTCCTCTCGAACTTTCCGGAGGGACTCTCGAGCTCTGCGGGGATGAAGCGCGCGGGCCGCTCGGCCCTCTACGTTTTCGCCGTCTGGGGCGGGATCGCATTGATTTCCGGGCTCGCCGCGCTCGCAGGTTACGGAATTTTCAGCCATTTCTCGGATGACGTAATTGCCGGAACCACGGCGATCGCAGCCGGCGCAATCCTCGCCATGCTGGCGGACACGATGATCCCGGAAGCATTTGCAGAGGCGCACGACTTTGCCGGGTTGATCACAGTCGCCGGATTTCTGGCGGCTTTCATTTTAACCAAGCTGAGCGAGTAAATTCGCGCTTACGAATGAGGTGTCGGTGCCGCTCGGGTTAGAACGCGCTGATCGTTCCTTTTCAACGGGGAGGCGGTGCCTTTTGAGGATCTTTCCTTCGCTAACCGTCGCGCCTGCGCCATGACAGCTCCGGCGGTCCAAGTACCAACGGGGCCGGCGTTCGCGGGAAAACCACCGGCACGCATCATTCGCGCCGTCCAAGTGTTGCAGGTGTTCGCAAAATAATACTGGCCGCGCGCCGGATAAAATCTGCTGACGCGACCGTATAGGCCCCGGTCCAGCGCCCTGACTTGCTGGTGCGTATCTGCTTCGAAGCTGGCGCCGATGGCGCGACTCACGTTCCGTAATTCGGCCGCGGTGCACGGCATTTGGACGAGGCCGCTCCAGGCGAATGCACTTGATACTGGTGGATCGAGCCCGACGACGTGCAACACACTCGCGCCCGGAAAGAAGACGGCGTCGAACGCGGTGGAAACGTTTGGCCGCGGCGCCATGTAGAACTTGCGATCACCCCAACCCGCTTCGATGTAGCGGAAATCGCGAAAGTCTCGGTCGAGCACGCCTGCTGGCCAGGCATCGCCCGGAACGGCGGCGCGTGGAACAATGATGCTGGTGTGCCAGCCGTGGCTGCCGACGTAAAACGCGCTCTGTCGCCGAAGCCCTGGGTAATTGCTTGTTGCGGTACTGGTTCGCGTTCGGAAGGGCCCGCCATGCATATCCGCCTGCTGGGATGCGCATCCTACCAAGAGTAAGGGGATCGCGAGCGTCAGCCTTCCGGCATTGATCGCGTTTGCACGAGTCGTAGCCAAGCGTCGCATCCAGTCTGAGCTTAAAGGCGAACGAGATCCGCTCAGCCGCGCAACGCGGACGTGAAACGAATCAACTCCGCCGCGACTTGCTCGATGCGAGTCTTGATCTTCGGATCGGCGATCGCGTCGCCGCTAAACGCGTTGCCGGTAGCGTATACAAACCGTGGGATGATGATGGTTCGGAAATCCAGCATAAGGCTGTTCGCATAAGCCA
>JACDBM010000233.1 GCA_013694945.1 Chthoniobacterales bacterium | reverse complement strand
GGCTTCGGTAGACGCGCAGTTTCCCGTCCGGTGGAAAATGCTCGGAGTCGCTCTTGATTGGAACAACGTAAATCGTCTCGGGCTCGTGAGCGTGCACGTCGATCGGAAAACCGAAGTCGCTCGGCAGGTTTCCGCTTACTTCCTGCCAGGACTCACCGGTGTTATCGCTCCGCATCACGTCCCAGTGCTTTTGCATGAAGAGGACGTTCGGACGCGACGGATGCAGCGCGATGCGATGAACGCAGTGACCAACCTCTGCCTTGGGATCGGGAATGTAATCCGAATGTAGGCCGCGATTGATCGGCTGCCAGGTCGCTCCCGCATCGTCGCTGCGAAACGCTCCTGCAGCCGAGATGGCAGTGAAGATGCGGTTCGGATTCGCAGGATCGAGCAGAATCGTGTGCAAGCACATCCCGCCCGCGCCCGGCTGCCAGCGTGGTCCTGAGCCGTGCTTCCGCAGCCCGGCTAATTCCTGCCAGGACTTGCCGCCATCGCTCGTGCGAAACAGCGCGGCGTCTTCCGCTCCGGCGTAGACAGTATCGGGATCGCCTAACGAGGGCTCGAGATGCCAGACGCGTTTGAATTCCCACGGATGCTGGGTGCCATCGTACCATTGGTGGGTGCCGGGAACACCCTCGTAGACGAATTCATTGCCGACGGGTTCCCACGTCTTGCCTCCATTTTCGGAGCGCTGAATTTGCTGTCCGAACCAATCGCCCGTCTGCGAGGCGTATAACCGGTCTGGCTGAACGGGCGAGCCCTTGAGGTGATAAATTTCCCACCCGGCGAAATGGGGACCGCTGATGTCCCAGCGTTCACGCTTCCCATCTGCTGTGAGGATAAAGGCACCTTTTCGGGTCCCGACCAGTAATCGGACTTTGCTCACTACTTACCGCTTATTTTATTCGCCATCGGAAAGAGCGATATCAAAGCCGAGACTGTTACTGAAGGCCAAAACACTGATTACTTCGCAATGCAGATGTTCTTCGGCTCGGTAAAGAAGTGCAGCGCTTCGTTGCCCCCTTCGCGGCCGACGCCGCTTTGTTTCATGCCGCCAAAAGGCACGCGCAGGTCGCGAACGAGCCAGCAATTCACCCACACAGTGCCGGTGTGGATTTGCTCTGCAACGCGATGTGCGCGGTTCAGGTTTTGGGTCCAGACGCTCGAAGCAAGGCCGTAGTCGCAGTCGTTGGCATAGCCAATCACTTCCTCTTCGCTATCGAAAGGAGTGATCGACACAACCGGTCCAAAAATCTCCTCACGATTGACGCGGCAGGAGACGGGCAAATCTTTGATCACGGTTGGCGGAAAGAAATAGCCCTCCTTGCAACGTTCGTTAGGCGCGGGCGGCACCGAACCGCCGAGCGCGATCTTGCCGCCTTCCTGCTGTGCCAACCCAACGTAGAACTTCACCTTTTCGAGCTGCGTCTTTGAAACGATCGCGCCCTGATCCGTCGTCGCCTCAAGCGGATCGCCAACTTTGAGCTGCGACGTTTTCTCGAGGAAGCGGTCGACGAAACTTTCATACGCGGAGCGCTCGACAAAGACGCGAGAGCCGCACAAGCAGACCTGGCCCTGATTCGCGAAAGAGGAACGTACACTTCCAGTAATAGCTGCGTCGAGGTCCGCGTCCGCGAAGACAATGTTCGGGTTCTTGCCGCCAAGCTCCAGCGAAACCTTTTTGAACATTGGCGCACAAGTCTCGGCCACCTTTTTGCCGGTCACTGTTCCGCCAGTAAACGAAATCGTATTTACTTTGAGATGGGCCGTAATTGGCTGCCCGACCTTGGGGCCGGTTCCGTGCACAATGTTCAGCACGCCATCCGGCAGACCGGCTTCACGGGAGATTGCGCAGAGTAAGTATGCCGTCATCGGCGTCAGTTCGCTCGGCTTGGCGATGGCGGTATTGCCGCAGGCGATGGCAGGCGCGATTTTCCAGCTCAGGAGGTAAAGCGGGAGGTTCCAAGGCGAGATCAATCCGACGAGGCCACGTGGCTGGCGCAGGGTGTAATTGAACGCAACGCCTTCCGTGACGTGCGCCTCATTCTCGGTGTGCAGGATCGCGGTGGCGAAAAAGCGAAAATTGCTGGCCGCGCGCGGGATGTCCAGGTTGCGCGCGAGCGAGAGCGGTTTCCCAGTATCGATCGATTCAGCACGAGCGAGCTTCTCGAGGTCCCGCTCGATCAGGTCCGCGATCCGCAAGAGAATGCGCGATCGATCTGCGGCCGGCGTACGGGACCATTCCGGGAACGCCTTCTCCGCCGCAGTGACCGCGAGCTCAACATCGCGACCATCGCTGTCCGGGACCTCGGAGTAGGGCTTTCCCGTCGCTGGCTCGATGTTATCGAGGTATTGCCCGCCTGTAGGTTCGACAAACGCGCCGTCAACAAAATTTCGAATTCCTTCAGCGCGCTCCATTTCGTTCAGAGGCCGGATTTAGCAATGGCTTCGCACAGGGAAATACTGTCCGCGAAATTCGGTTTCCGCCTCCATGCAAATCCTGTTCATCCGTGGTTTTCTTGTGTTTGCTGCGATCACACCGGCGCAATTTCCTGCAGGATTATTCGTGCCGCCGCCATACTCGCGCCTTCATCTCCGAGCTTTGCGATGACTGCATCGAATTCGGAGATCATGAGGCTACGAGCTTTTCCGTCGGTGATCAATTGCAGCATCGCATCCGCGATGGAATTCGGCGTGGCGTGATGCTGAATGAACTCCGGCACGATCTCCCGACCGGCAAGGACATTCGGCATCCCAAGATGCTTCACCTTTACTACCAGGCGGGCGGCAAGATACGTCAGCCACGTGACGCGATAGACGAGGACAAACGGCAGGCGAAAGTAGGCTGCTTCCAGCGTCGCCGTTCCCGACGCAACGACACCAACCTGGGCCCGCTGCATTGTCGAAGCGGCATCGCCGGAAGCGACAATGACCTTCGCCAGGCGAAGACGTGAAGCATCGACCATCGGTGCAATTTCGCGCTGCAACGCAGGGGAGGCCGCGGCGATTTCGAATCTTGTGGCTGGTTCGATTTCCGCGATCCGCAGCGCAGCCTTTAACATCGTCGGAAGTATTTTCCGGATTTCGCGCGAGCGGCTGCCCGGGAATAACCCGACAAGATGCCGTTCGCGCGCTGTCGCCGTTTTCTTCGCGCGCAGACTTTCCAGCATGGGATGACCGACGAAGACCGTGCGCAATCCCGATTGGTTGTAGAGCTCCGCTTCGAACGGGAAGATGCAGAGCATGAGGTCGAGATAACGCCCCATTTGCGGAATGCGCCGTCGATTCCAGGCCCAAACCTGCGGGCTGATGTAATAGATGATCTTGAGCTGCGGCCGC
>JACDBM010000176.1 GCA_013694945.1 Chthoniobacterales bacterium | reverse complement strand
GATAAGCGCAGCGTGACGGACGGACCATTCCCCGAGGCAAAGGAGTTGGTCGCCGGATTCTGGATATTCCAGGTAAAGTCGAAGGAGGAGGCGATCGAATGGGTTAAGCGCTGCCCCAACCCACTCGAATGGGAAGCCGAGATCGAGATTCGACAGGTCTTCGAAGCATCGGACTTCGGGGAAGCGCTCACTCCTGAACTCAGAGAAGCGGAGGAGCGCATGTCCGCGCAGATGAACCAGCACGCAAAACGCTAGTGCAATGTATCCTTTCGAAGTGAGACTGGCGGGTGTGGCTTGCTTGGTCACACTGGAACTAATGCGCTTGTCATCCCGAGCCGCGAAGACGGCGAGGGACCTTATATCGGATCTCGGATAACTGACGGTCCGGAGTTGCCACACTTCGGCTCAATTTACCGCACCAGAGCGTTCGTGAGCGATTGTGATCGGTCGTGCATGTCGAGAAAGAATGTCTCCTCTTGGATTGCGAGGTCCCGCGCCGTCTTCGCGGCTCGGGATGACAACAGGTTGCGCGACCCCGCCGTTCCGACTCCTTGATCGTAGCCTCGATTTTACCGATACACTGCCCGCTAGACGTGCGCCACGCTTGCTGCGATAAAGCGCCTCCTCTTTGAACAACCTCGCTTACTACCTCCACAATCTCGATCCGTTCATCTTCCGCATCACGGAGTCTTTCGGGCCGCGCTGGTATGGAATGGCTTACGTCCTGGCATTCCTTTGCGGCTACGCCTTACTGACGTGGCTCTCGCGTCAGGGCTACGCGGATTTGCCGCAGGCGCAGGTCAGCGACTTCATCACTTGGGCCGCCCTCTTCGGAGTGATGGTCGGTGGTCGCCTCGGTTATGTCCTCTTCTACAAGCCGGAGATGCTGCGCGATCCGCTCTCCATCCTCCGCGTGTGGGAAGGCGGAATGTCGAGCCACGGCGGAATGATCGGGCTGGTCCTGTTCACGCTCTACTACTCGCGCAAACACCACATCGGCTGGACGAATCTGGGTGACAATCTCTGCGTGACGGCGCCCATCGGCTTGTTCTTTGGACGCTGCGCAAATTTCATCAATGGCGAGCTCTATGGTCGTCCCACGAATGTCCCTTGGGCGATGCAATTTCCGAAGGAGCTGCTCGAGCCGGGAAACACTGCCCAAGCCGATCACGCCATCAGCCTCGCGGAACAGATCAATCCGGCGATCAATTCAACGGATCTGATCGTGGAAGCGACCAGGAACAATCCGCAGATGGAGGAAGTTTTGCGTGCAGTCTTGCCGCCGCGTCATCCATCCCAGCTCTATGAGGCGTTTCTTGAAGGCGTGGTGCTCTTTCTGATCCTCTGGTTCGTGCGCACTCGCATGCGACAACCGAACGGTGTGATCACAGGACTTTTCCTCTCCGTCTATGCCATCCTGCGCATCGTCGTTGAGACATTTCGTGAACCCGATTCGCCCATGATCGGGATGTTCACGCGCGGCCAATTCTTCTCCTTCTTTCTCGTCGCGCTCGGCTTTGGCTTCATCGTCGCAGCGAAATTGCGACCGACGTATCCAATCAAGCTTCAGCGGAGGTAAGATACCAACGGCGCTTTGTCGCCGCCTTGTACTGTCTTCTATCTGGAGGAGCAATCTCCCGGCTTTTCCTTCGGCCCAGAATCCAGTATTCATGACGCTAAGGTGGCTTTCTTCTTCCCCTTGACGATTCTCGCTGCGGGCGGTCTTACGTTCGCCTTCGAGCACGCGACCGTCGCAGGAAAGCTGGTCCTCGCCCTTCTCCTCATCGGCTCGATCTTCAGTTGGTCGGTCATGATCACCAAAATGCGCGTCGTGCAGTTCGCGCGGAAACAGACGGTGCAGTTCCGCAAAGCGTTCCGGAAAGATCGCCAGCCGTTGCGGCTCTTTGAGGGCAACGCGCACTTTCCGGGTTCACCGCTCTATAACGTTTATCGTGCCGGCTGTCAGGAGATGACCTTTCACCTCCTCGGCTCATCCGAAGTGGATGAAACATTCCGCGCGCGGATGGAATCCGCCGACAAGATTACGCCCGCGCAAATGGGTGCGGTCACGGCCGCGATGGAGCGCGCGGTCGGCGAGACGGCCCTCGGCCTGGAATCGCAGATGATTCTGCTCGCTACGGCCGTGAGCGGCTCCCCGTTTCTCGGTCTGCTCGGCACGGTCTGGGGCGTGATGGACACCTTCACCGATGTGGCCGTCGCCGGATCGCCCAATCTCGCCACGATGGCGCCTGGAGTGTCGGGCGCACTCATCACCACGGTGATGTCGCTTTGCGTCGCGATCCCGGCGATGTTTGGCTATAATTTCCTCCTCACGAGCATTCGGAGCTTGATCGTCGAAATGGATAACTTCGCCGCCGAGCTCGCGTCGGAGTTCGAGCACAAATACGTGGACCACAACGCGCACGCGGAGGCGTTCCGGCGATGAGACGTTACTCGCAGCGGAACAATCTCTCGACCCTTTCCGAGATCAACATCACGCCGCTGCTCGATCTCGCGTTCGTCCTCCTCATTATCTTTATCATCACCACGCCGCTGCTCGAAAACAGCGTCAACCTCGCGATCCCGACAAGCGGCGCCGCGACTGCCGCGGTCGATCCTTCGAAGGTGCAGACGGTTTCGATCGATCGAACGGAGGC
>JACDBM010000146.1 GCA_013694945.1 Chthoniobacterales bacterium | reverse complement strand
TTTTCACGCACCGCTGTATAGGTAATTGATCTCATCACATGGACAAAATAATGTCCGGGCGACGACGTGGTCAATGCGGAAACCGAGGCGCGGCCGTCGCTCCGCTTTACTGAGCTGCCATCGCGTCTAGCTGCCGTGCGGTACGCAGATGCGGCACGAGGCGTCGTGTGAACTCGACTGAGTCAGGCGCGGAGAGGTGCGACCACTCGGGGCATTCAAAGCTTGCCAGCTCAGGATGATCCTCGAAGTGAATTCCGGGAGCGCCGGTCTCGCGCAGCACTCGTTCCCATGGTCCCTGTCGCGGCGTTGCTTGATCTTCGTGAGCCTTCAACGGGCCGGTAACGGGAAAACGCACGAAGACCACTTTGCCGCCGCGCTTGCACAGTTTGTCGATTCCACGCGCCGTAGAAGATGTAGCTCGCGATCACGAGCAGGTTCTTGCGCCCGCGCCACGAGTTCATCATCCAATACGCTGACACAACGACGGCGAAGAAGACGACGAACGTGAGCGAGTTAAACAACATCCCTCGTGAGGTTAAATGACTAAGCGACAGTACGCTCAAGCAGATTCAGGTTGAACGGAGGCCGCGCTTCCGGAGACACTGAGGGGATGAACCGCCCTTCCCGTTTCTCCGCTGCCTTCGTGGCATTCGCCATCCTCACCATGGCTCCGAGTTCCTACGCAGCCGATGAGGACCTTGCGCCGATCAAGGCCGAAGTAGCCAAACGGCATGATGAGGCGGTGAAGCGGTTGCAGGATTGGATCAAGCAGGTGTCGATCGCGGCGGAGGATCGCGGGTTTCCCGAGGGCGCGGAGTTTATGGCGCAGCTGGCGAAGGATGCCGGCTTCCAACAGGCGACGGTGGTGAATACGAGCGGGAAGCCGGGCGTGTTTGCGACGCTCGATGCGGGCACGGCGAAGACGGTGGGGCTCTACTTCATGTATGACGTGAAGCAGTTCGATCCGGCGGAGTGGAAGACGGCGCCGCCGCTTGATGCCGCGATCATCGACAAGGCGGGCCTCGGCAAGGTGATGGTGGGACGCGGCGCGGTGAATCAGAAGGGTCCGCAGTCGGCGCTCCTCGCGGCGCTGCATGCGATTAAGGGCGCGGGCAAGAAGATGCCGGTGAACCTGGTGCTGGTGGCGGAGGGCGAGGAGGAGATTGGCTCGCCGAACATCGCGCAGCTCGTGCTCAAGCCGGAGGTGAAAGCGGCGCTTGAGAAATGCATGGGCGTTTTCATGCCATCAACGATGCAGGGACCGGACGGCGTGGTGACGATTAACCTCGGATCGAAGGGCGTGGTGGAACTGGAGTTGGTCTCCAGCGGTGACAAGTGGGGACGCGGTCCGGCTAAGACGGTTCATTCCTCGCTCAAAGCGATGATCGACAGCCCGTCGTGGCACTTGATCAAAGCGCTCGACACACTGGTGTCCGCCGACGGCAACAACATCGCGATCGAGAATTATCCAAAGCCGCGGCCACTCAGCGCGGACGAGAAGGAGATGATCGCGAAGGTCGCGAAAGTGCGCGACGAAGCGAAGATGAAGGAGCAGCTCAGCACGAAGCAGTGGATCGACAATCTGCCAATGCAGCAGGCGATGGAACGGCTTCAGTCGCAGCCGACGGTGAACATCGAAGGGCTTGTCGCTGGCCACACCGGGCCGGGCGGGATGACAATTCTGCCGCATCGCGCCGCGGCAAAGCTCGACCTGCGTCTCGTGCCGGACATGAAAAAGGAGGACGCGGTCGCGGCGCTGAAGGCGCACCTCGCGAAGCGCGGTTTCGGCGATATCGAGGTGAATGTCACGGGCGGTTACGATCCGACGGCCACGTCGAAAGATGCGCCGCTGATCCAGGCGCAAGTCGCGGTGCTGAAACGCGCGGGCATTGATCCGCTCTTCTGGCCGCGCAACGCCGGTTCATACCCCGGCTACATTTTCACCGGTGAGCCGCTCAAGCTTGCCGCGGGTCATTTCGGATTAGGACACGGGAGCGGTGCTCACGCGCCGGACGAGTATTACCTCATCGAATCGACGAACCCGAAGATCCAGGGATACGACGGCGCGGTGATGTCGTTCGTGGAGTATCTCTACGAGCTGGGCAAGTAAAGGCAGACAGGATTAACAGGATGTACAGGATTTCTGTCCTGCATTTAATCCCGAAAATCCTGTCTAAAGCAGCTTCGCGTTCAGCTTGATCTCGGTGCCGGTGAGCGCTTTTGAAACCGGACAGCCGACTTTCGTCTTCTCGGCCTGCTCCTGAAATGCCGCGTCATCAATACCCGACACCGTCGCCTCATTCTCCAGCTCGATTGTGGTGATCGTCGGCTTACCATCGACCATCTCCAGCTTCACGTTCGCGCGTGTGCTGACGTGCTGCGCGGGATGACCGGCCTTCTCGAGATTTGCCGACAATGCCATGGAGAAGCAGCCGGCGAGTGCCGCGCCAATGAGCTCCTCGGGATTTGTGCCAGTGCCTTCTTCGAACCGTGACTTGAACGAGTATGGGCCTTCGTAGGCGCCGCTCCCTAGCTTCATCGTGCCGCTGCCTTCTTTAAGTGTCCCGTCCCAAGCTGCTGTTCCGATTCGTGCTGGCATAGTGATAATCCTTCGCGGTTGATCTGCGTTGATGTCTCCGTAGCTGCTACGACATCCGTCCGCAAGGGGACGCGTGACGCCGATGCCCTTACGCCGCCTGGCCGACTTGATCGATGACGCGATTTAGTCGCTCGAAGTCGATCGGCTTTACCAGATGCGCGAGGAAGCCGGCGTTTTTTGTGCGCGCGATGTCTTCATCCATTCCATAGCCGCTCAACGCGATGCCGCGCAACCCGTAGTCGCGAGTGAGCTGGATCATAAGGTCGACGCCGTTGCCATCGGGCAGTCCGATATCGCTGATGACGAGGTCGAAAACATGCGTGGCCGCGAGCGCGAGAGCCGCTTCCACGCTGCTGGCGGTGTCGACCTGGTGACCTTGCTTCCGCAGCAGCCGTGCCAGCACATCGAGTGTCGGTTGATGGTCTTCGACCACGAGCAGTCGGTGGATTGGATGGGTTTCGACATCACCGGCAGCTTGGGAAACAGCAAACGGGAGAGAGTTGTCAGTCTGAAGTTCGACCGTGAATGTCGCGCCTTTGCCAAGTCCGTCGCTATCGGCGCGGATGGTTCCGCCGTGGAGCTCCACGATGGTCTTCGAAATGGACATGCCGAGCCCCAACCCGCTCGTAGCGCCCCCGGTTTTCCGGTCTCCTTGCACGAAGGCACCGAATATCGACGGGAGAAATGTGGGTTCGATGCCTACTCCGTTGTCGCGCACTGCAATGCGAATACGCCCAGGCGCGGGATTACTGGCGGAGACTGTGATCTGCCCTCCCGCGGGCGTGAACTTGATCGCGTTCTTCAGCACGTTCCAGAACACCTGGTGGAGCCGTGCGGCGTCCCCGAGCACCATCTGTTCGTGTGCGTCGAGAATGAAGTGAACAGCCACGCCTTTCCCCCGCGCATCGCTGCGGATGATTTGCTCGGTGTGAGTGAGGAGCGAATGGATATCAGCCGCGCTGCGCTGCAACTCCAGCTTTCCGCGCGCGATGCGGGTGAGATCGAGGAGGTCGTCGATAAGCCGCGCCTCCAGCTCGACATTCCGGCGCATCATCGCGAGTTGTTCGCGCTGCTCTGGATCGATCGTGGTGTCGCGTTCCATGGCGGCAGCGCACATCAGCACCGGTGTAAGCGGCGTGCGCAGCTCGTGAGAAAGGGCGGCCAGGAAATCGTCTTTCGCGTGGCTGGCCTGACGCAGCTCTTCATTGACCTGGCTGAGCTCGGCTGTGCGATCCGAAACTCGTTGCTCGAGTTCCGCGTTCACCTGCCGAACATGCTCTTCAGCCTGTTTGCGTTCGGAGTCCGATCGAAAGAGGAGCCGCGCTGTCCACCAAACCGTGGAGAGGAAAAGCACGATGAAGCCTGTGGCGAAAAGACCGACACCTATCCGGGTTGAGTACCAGCCCGCATTCTCGCCTCCGATCCGCAGCGCCCCGAGCAGGATGGGCAGTAGCAATCCCAAAGGCAGGAGCAGCCGCGCCAGGAACCCGCCCGTCGTGTCGCTGGTGACAAACGCCATCGCGCCGCGATCCGGCCGCGCGAGCAGGATGCCGGCAGCGAGCGAAAGAAACGCAATCGAGCCCGGGAATGACATCGGGACAAAGTCAGGCGTTTTGTAATAAACGAAGAGCCCATAGCAGTAAGCGAACAGCGCGAGAGCCGCGATGATGGCGACGATCGTGGCGAGGAATTCCGCCGGTCGGCGACCACGCCGTGTCTGAAAATCGAGCAAGAGCAACGCGGAGCCAGCGAGAACAAGGCTAGCCGCGGCGCGCAGTGCCATCCGGCTGTGAGGCTCCGTTGCAACGCCAAGCTGCGCGGTGAAGAGCCATTGATCGACGGGCAACGCCGAATGAGTCGCGATGGCAACAAGCTTTGCCGCGCCGACGAGCGCGACGAATGCCGCGAGGAACTTTCCTAAAACGCGTCGGTGTTCTCCTATGTCAGGATTGCGCAAAAGCGCGAGCGACACACCGGCCGCGACCAAGCAGCACGCCGTCACCGGGTTCATCGAAACGAAACCGGAGACGAAGCGCCGGAGTCCGGGGATATCGAAGGCCCAACCGGCCAGGACGACGATGCCGATCCCTGCTGTGACGGCGCTGGCACCAAGCGATCCGACGCGTGCCGCGCCAAACGTATTGTGCTGGCCTAACATACCGGATCCAGTGCCCTGCTGGGGCGCAGTTGCCTGAGCATCAGCTGTTTCGAAGCGTATTGTGTGCGAGCCAGCGGTCAATCTCGCTTTGGCGCCGAGATCAATCGTAATCCACCGTGTGATATGCTCACGCGCCGGTCGCCGCGCTTACGCGGTCTTCCGCTCGAACTCTGTCAGGTAGCCTACAAACGCACGGCGATGTTCCTGTTCGTCGCCAAGCAAAGTGACGGCGAGGTCCTGTGTAACCGGATCCACCTGATCGCAAAGCTTGATGATTCGTTCGTAGCCTTCGATGGCCGCGTCTTCTGCTGTGATGACGCCTTTGATCACGCTGATGAGATCGGTCGAATCCTCCGGCGGCTGCATGTAGGACTGCTCGCGCGGCAACTCCAACGAGCCGGGCACCCGCCCGCCGAGCACCTTGATGCGTTTGGCGAGCATGTTGGCGTGGCCGAGCTCTTCCTGGATGTCCGCCGCGAGCGACTTCTTGATCTCCTCGGCGCGCACGCCATCGAGATCGACTGAGTTGGCGAGGTAGTTCTGCACGGTCTCAAGCTCACCCGCGTAAGCGCGCTTTAGCTCGTTGAGGATGTTTTCACGCTTGGCATTATCCATGGCACATACTGATCGTGCGGCGGCTTGCGGATGGTCTCGCTTTCTTCAACGGCTGCCACCGCTTGCGCTCCTGCTTGCAGCTTTCGGCTGGCATAAGCAGGAGCTCGTGATCTTCAGGTCTGCTTTCGCCCAGACTTTGTCGAACCTCGCTTTGGTGGCGGCGAGCTCTTCGCCCGCTTTCTTCTGCTCGCGCAAACTGTCGGCCAAACCGAGCAGCGACCAGCCGTTCTCAGGCACACGCTTCAGATCGTCCCGATAAACCTGCTCCGCCTCAGCGACGCGACCAGCACGCATCAAGGTCGCGCCCAGCGTATGCCGCACCGGGATCATCCAGCCAGGCGGCTCATCGTACTTCATGGCGTCTTCCGCCTGCACCGCTGCGTTCAGTTTCGCCAGGCCCTCGTCCAGCTTGTCTTCGCGCACGAGGATCTCACCTTCGAGCATGTCGGCTGCGAGCGCGTTGATCGCTTCGGCGCTGTTGTTGCCGAGAAACGTTTCCTTCGGGACCGCCTTCGTGAGCTCCAGATACTTCGCCTGTTCTGCGCGAGCTTTGGCCACCTCGCCCTTCCCGGAAAAGGCAATCGCGCGCGCGGCGTGGTGGAACGCCCGCGTAAAGGGAGCATACTCGGGATACTTGTTAGGCTCGGCCAGGACCTCATCCCAGCGGCCAAACCGCACCAGCACCTCGAGCGGCAAAGCAAGAAAACCCTCCGCGATCACGGAATTCTCCTTCAGAAAATCCTTCGGCATCTCCGCGACCATTGCGCGGATGTGTTTCATCGCGAGGGCGCGCTGGCCGGTCATCATGGCGGCGTAGGCGAGCATGTGCTGATTGTGCGCAGCGTAGAGCGGGACCAACCCCGCCGGTTTGCGGCCGACCTTCTTCCGGTAACTGCGATCCGCTTCGACCGCTTTCGCATTGGTCGTGATCGCCTGATGCCAGCGGCCGCGCCGGATGTCGATATGCGACGGCATATGCACGTTGTGCGCGAGGCGAGGCTGGAGCGCGCGGAGGCGTTCCGCGGGGAGGTCGGCCCGCTCCGGATTCGGCGAAGCCTCGACCGCGTGGATGTAGAGGTGATTCGCCAGCGGATGGCGCTGATTAAGTTTCAAGACCGCATCTAACGTCGCCAGGATCTCATCCGTCCCCGGCTGCGCTTCGCCTTCCTTCGTCCATTGGTCCCACGGCCGCAGGTCCATCATCGCTTCGGCGAAGAACGCGCCGACATCAGCATCCTGCGGGTATGCCTTCCACACTTCGCGCATGGCGTCTGCATAGGCGAGGTCGAGCGGGGTCCGATCCTCCGGCTGCGGATTCGCGTAACGACGGCCGAGCGCCTCGATCAATGCCTTCTCGACCGGAGTTCCCTTCGCGGCGTGTTGCTGCGCGAGCGCGAGTTCTTTCCAAGCCAGCTCAGCCGCAGGCGGTGGGACGAACGGGAAGTTGATATGCGGGCCGCTGGCCAGCGCGATACCCCAGTGAGCCATCGCGCATTCCGAATCAAGACGGGCCGCCTCATTGAAGGAGCGGATTGCCGCGACGTGATTGAAGCCGTGCAGAAAGGCAAGCCCTTGGTCGAAGTAGCGCTGGGCCTTCGGGGACTTGGTCGTGACTTTGCGGGAATGGGAGCCGAGGCCGTCGTAGAGTGGTTCCGGAGTTGCAGCTTCCGCAGCTGCGCAGGTGAACGCACTGAGCGCAACAATCCCGGCAAGGTGGATTGTTTTCATGGGCAAGCGACAGCGTAGCGACATTCGTCGCGGGCAGGCAAGCCGAAACCTGTCGAGAACGGCGGCTTTGCGCCGTGCGCTTACTTTAATCCTGCACCTTCACTTGCACTCTCGAGAAAAAGCAGGTGCAAGTGCAAGCTAGTGTGAGTGCAAGCGGCGAGTGCCGGTATCAGCGGTGAAAGAATGCGCCAAGACAATGGGACGCGGATCACGGCGACAAAGCGCCGTCGCTACACAACAAAACCTATCGCGCGAGGACGACGTCTTTTTTCGTCCAGGCATGGGTGCCCTGGCAATGAGGGCAGGTCACCTTGTGCTCCTTGAGCTTCGTGTCGCCCCAGGATGCTTCTTCGACCGTTTGCCCAGTTGGAGTCAGTTTCGCGGTGGCCGGGCATCTCACTAGGATTCGTTTTATCATGGGGTGGGTGTGGGGTTGGGTTGCTGTCCTGGAAATCCGTTAGCCGAGCCGGTAAACGATTCGGGCCTTGTCGATGTCATAGGGCGACATCTGGAGCTTGACCCGATCGCCGGTGGTGAGGCGGATGAAGCGTTTGCGCATCTTGCCCGAGATGTGGGCGAGAACGGTATGATCGTTGGCGAGCTGCACGCGGAACATGGTGCCCGCGAGAACGGAAGTAATCTTCCCTTCGAGTTCGATAGCCTTTTTAGAATCCATATTTTCGCAAACCGGCGCTCCATTTACAGAGCGCCGGCATGCATGATCAAAAAACGCGATTAGTAGCGCGAACCTGCCGATTGCCGCGGCCGCTCCTCCCGAGGGCGCGCTTCGTTGACGGTGAGAGTGCGTCCCTGCACGTCCTTGCCGTTGAACGCCGACAAGGCGGCGTTGGCTTCAGTCGAGTCGTTCATCGTGACGAATGCAAATCCACGGGAGCGGCCGGTGGTGCGATCCATCATAAGGGCGACATCGGAGACTTTGCCGTGTTGTTCAAACATATCCTGCAGATCGTTTTCTGTTGTCTCAAAGGAGAGATTACCTACGTACAATTTCATTGTGATTTTCTTGGAACAAAAACCTGCCAGCTACAGAGCCGTTCCCGGGAACCGGGTTTCAGAATCACCAATGAGGAACCTCAACTGACGACCTACCACGCAACGAACAGAACAAGACTTAATCCAATA
>JACDBM010000121.1 GCA_013694945.1 Chthoniobacterales bacterium | reverse complement strand
CAACAGCGACGCCAAGCCCAACTCCGACAGCATCACCCACTGCAACGCCAACACCGACACCGTTAGTGGGGAGCCCAGACCAGATCCTGATAGTGACTCTCCCACCTGCTCAAGTCCCAGACGTACCGATTATTGAGCATCTGCAGGATGTCAGGGTTCCAGGCGCAGTTACCGAGACTTACGCTGTGCCGGAAAATGACGGCAAAACGATGCTCCCAGAGGACGGCAAAGAGATGCTTTACCTCAGCAAGAACACGGACAAGCGCTGGGGCTCGTTTGCAGCTGGCTCAGGCGTATTCACCACCCGCGGGTCGGACTTCACCACCGGTGCAGTGACTCTCGGTGCAGACTATCGCGTGGCGGATAACTTCATTCTGGGAGCAGCGGTCGGATACGCGCACACATGTGCGCCCCTTCACGCCGGCGGGAGCTTCACGGTTAATAGCGGTCTGATCAGTTTGTATGCGACCGCTTATAACAAAGGCTTCTATGTGGATGGAATCGTTGGGGCAGGCTACCATTCCTACGATACCCGGCGCGCAAGTACTGGTGGATTTGCGCGCGGTGAAACAGATGGCGCAAGCATCCACACGTATCTCGGAGGAGGATACGATTGTCACTTTGGCGCATTCACCATCGGGGCGATCGCCTCACTGCGCTATACCAACGTGGCTGTCGACGGCTTCACTGAGCACGGCTCACTCGCTCGTTACCGCGTGACGTCGGGCAGCCTCGACGCTTTGCAATCGGCGATCGGGTTAAAGCTCGCATATACATGGAATCTAGGAGGAGTTATCGTGACACCGATGGTTCGGGCACAGTGGGGACACGAGTTCCTCGATACCAGAGGCGCAGTGAACCCTCGAGATCCATTCACTGCCCAAGGCACTGACATAGGACGCGACAGCCTCTTACTTCACGCCGGTGCGTCGGTGCGGTTTTCACCCACCGTTTCCGTATTCGGCTTCTACAGCGGTGACATCGGTCGTGACAAGTATACGGTCCATAGCGTGAACGGCGGCGTCAGTATTAGCTTCTGAGCACTTCACCTCGCTTCGCTTGGTAGGATCTCGTCTACACTGCCTGGACACCTATCGCGTTCTTCACGTTCGGCACACGAGAGTTTCCAGTACGCCACAATCGGTAACGTAAAAATCTCTCTTGGGCTCGGCGAAGCAGTCGCTTAACTCGGAGGAGGAGGAGGAGGAGAAGGGGTCTCGCGCGCAGGGGAGTCCCGAGCTGCCGGGACACGTTGCAGATTGCCCGGGCTGCGACACTGTAGCTGCTCGGAAAATGGCCCGCGCGCGCTCACCACTGTTGGTCCTCTTCCTTACTGTGTTCATCGACATGGTAGGTTTCGGCATTGTTATTCCTGTCCTGCCGCTTTATGCGGAGCGGTTCCAAGCTTCGCCAATTGCGATTGGTTGGCTTACCGGCATCTACTCCGGGATGCAGATTATCTTCACGCCAATACTCGGAAAACTGTCGGACCGCTTCGGACGGCGTCCCGTCCTGATGCTGAGTCTCGCGGGGACCGCGATTGGTTTCGTCCTGATGGGTTTGGCGCATTCCCTCCTGCTCTTGTTCGTAGCGCGGATCATTGCCGGCATCACGGGAGGGAACATTTCCATTCCGCAGGCCTACATCGCGGACGTCACTACGCCAGAGACCCGTTCGAAATGGATGGGAATGATCGGTGCAGCGTTTGGTCTGGGCTTCACCTTTGGGCCCATGATTGGCGGCGTCATGAGCCGCATTTCGTACAGCGCGCCATTCTTTTTCGCCGCCGCACTCTCAGCCGCCAACGTCCTCCTGCTTTACTTAATCCTGCCCGAAAGCCTGCCGCATGAGCATAGGGCGAAACCGCACGAAGATGCTCCCCTGATCGAAGTCTTTCGCCATGGGACCGGCTGGATGTTTGGCACCGTCGTCGCGACCTACTTCTTCCTCGTCGCGGGCTTCACCATTATGACGACGCTCTTCGCGCTCTACACCGAGCGACGGTTTGGCTACGACGCGCACGCGAATGGCTATCTATTCGGCTTTATCGGCATCGTGACCGTCATTGTGCAAGGAGGGCTGATTGGCAGACTGGTCCGAATGTTCGGCGAGCGAGCTCTTGCCCGGGCCGGCTTGTTTGTAACCGCCGCATCGCTCGCGCTGCTCCCTCTCTGCTCGACCATTACCTGGCTGCTGGTGGCATGCGTGGGCCTCTCGTTAGGCACCGGCCTCGCCAGTCCGCCGCTGAATGGCCTCGCGTCGCAGATGATCGATCAAAGCTGGCAGGGTCGCGCCCTCGGCGTCATGCAATCCGCCGGCAGCACAGCGCGTCTCATCGGCCCGCTGCTGGGCGGTTGGCTGCTGATGCTCGATCTCCATAAGCCGCTGGCACATTACGGCGAGACTCCATTCTTCGCCGCGGCGCTGCTTTGCGTAGTCGGTGGGATCCTCGCCTTTTGCTTAAAGAGACCAGCCGCCGATCATGTTCCCGAAACCATTCCGGTAGGCTCAACCGTTTAGTATTTGGGATGAAGAAGAATCGCTCACTCTCGCTGGCTTTTGGTGCGGCCGCCCTGATGGGTTGGGGAATTGCCCGTGCGCTCGCGCCGCAAATCTCGTTTCAAGGTAAGGTTGTCCTGATCACTGGCGGATCGCGCGGCCTCGGGTTAGTGCTCGCGCGACAGCTCTGTGACCAAGGCGCGCGCGTCATTCTGCTCGCCCGCGACCAGGCGGAACTTCAGCGGGCACATGACGAGCTTGTCGCCGCTGGCGGAGACGTTTCCATCCTGCCCTGCGATCTTCTTGAGCGCAGCCAAATTGAAGAGGCGGTGCGCACGGTCATTGATCATTTCGGCAGGATCGATGTCTTGATCAACAACGCTGGCATCATCGAGGTGGGACCACTCGAGCATACGGAACGCGCGGATTTCGAGCGTGCGATGCAACTCCATCTCTGGGCGCCATTCACCCTGATGTGGGAAGTGATCCCGCACATGCGACGCGCGGGCGGCGGCCGAATCGTGAACATCACTTCGATCGGAGGCAAAATTGCCGTGCCTCATCTCGCGGCTTATTGCGCGAGCAAGTTTGCGCTCGTCGGGCTCTCCGATTCCATGCGCGCCGAGCTCGCGCGCGACGGGATTTACGTCACGACAGTAGCGCCTGGAATGATGCGCACCGGCTCGCATGTGAACGCGAACTTTAAAGGCCAGCACGCCGCGGAATTCGGCTGGTTCGCAATCTCGAATTCCATGCCGCTGATTTCCATGAAAGCGGAGCGCGCCGCGGCGCAGATTCTGGATGCCTGCCGCCGTGGACGACCGGAGATCACCCTGACCCTCGCTGCGCGCGCGGCCATCATCGGCAACGCGGTTTTCCCCAGTCTCACCGGTCACATCATGAAGGTGGTGAACTCCATCCTGCCCGGACCGACGGACCCCTCTGGCAATACAATGCAATCCGGTGGTGAAAGCCGCTCAACCAGGCTCACGCCCAAATGGCTGACAGGGCTGGCGGATAGCGCGATCAAACGTAACAACGAGTCGCACAGCGGCAACGGCTCGCATTAAGAGTCCGTCAGCGTCATGCCGGGGAAGCGGCTCTTCGTTGCGATCGGCTTGCCGG
>JACDBM010000092.1 GCA_013694945.1 Chthoniobacterales bacterium | reverse complement strand
CTTTCAGACGCTCGACCAGCTGGTCTCCGCCTCACTCGACAACCGGCGCTTCAGCATGACGATGCTCGGCCTCTTTTCCGGCGCGGCGCTCGCACTCGCGATGGTCGGTCTCTACGGCATCATGTCCTACATCACATCGCAGCGGACGAACGAAATCGGGATCCGCATGGCTCTCGGCGCGCAGCGCTCCGACATGCTGCAGCTGATCTTGCGACAAAGTCTGCGGCTTGTCTTGATCGGCATCGTCTTGGGAATCGTCGCCGCGCTCGGAGCGACGCAGGTTCTCTCCACGCTGCTTTATGGAGTCGGTGCGGCTGATTTTGCGACTTATTTCGGAGTCGTGATGCTGCTCGCTGTGGCGGCGTTGCTCGCGAGCTACATTCCGGCGCGGCGGGCGATGCGGGTAGACCCGATGGTCGCGTTGCGTCATGAATGACCGCTTCGCTGTTCGTCCGCTGCTCGTCGCGGCGGCACTTTGCACCATCGGGGGCGACGAAGCCGTGGGCGGCAAGATTCTGCAGGAAACGTGGGAGAACACCTACGCCGTCAGCGAGGAAGTATCGCTGAACGTCCGCTGCGCAGACGGACGCATTTACATCTACGGGTCAGAAAGCAACGAGATGCAGGTCACCGCTGTGAAACGCGCTTTTACTCAGGAGCGGTTGGACGCGCTCTCGCTCCGAGTGGCCCTGGAAAGGAACCGTGAGACAGGCGGTGAGACGGTGACGATCGAAACAATCATCCCGCCAGCGCCTCAAGGCGGCCTGACGCAGGACCGCTCCGGCACGGTCGATTGGACGATCATCGTCCCGCAGAACTGTCGGGTCGTCAAAGCGGAGTTATCGAACGGCGAAATCCTGATTGAAGGAATGCGCGGCGCCGCGGTGAAAGCCACTGTGGGCAAGGGCCGGCTGCTGGCGCGAAACTGTTTTAGCCCAACCAACCTCGTCGTGGGGCGCGGCGGCCTCGATCTGTTTTATAATTGGTGGGAGGAGGAGCCTTTTACGCTTGAGGCTCAAATAGAAGACGGCGATCTGCGGGTCGGATTACCCGAAGACGCGTCGCTGCATCTGAATGCGGTAAGCACGAGCGGACACATCGTTAACCACTTCGCGGAAGAAGAGGAACGAAACGGCTCGGTGCCTGACCTAAATACCGCGATCGGCAAGGGCGCGGGCGCGGAATTCCAGCTGCGAACTGGAACTGGCAACATCCGGATCGATCGGGCGGAGTGACATCATCATGATGGGCGACCTGCGTTACGCGCTCCGCATGGTGATCAAGAGCCCGGGATTCACCCTTGTGGTCTTTAGCGCGCTCGCGCTCGGCATCGGGGTGAATACCACCATCTTCAGCGTGGTGAACAGCCTCCTCTTGCGTCCGCTGCCCGTCGGAAAATCCGATCGCCTGGTGCAGATGTACACGCTCGATACCCGAATCGGCAAACAGGCGAACTCGTATCTAAATTACCTCGACTACGAGAGGGCGAACACAGTCTTCAGCGGTCTTCTGGCCTATCAATTCACGCCCATGGGCATGACGATGGGCGGCGAAACAACCAACGTCATCGCGCAGATCGCGACCGGGAATTACTGGTCCGTGCTGGAGGTGCAGCCGGCACTTGGGCGCGGTTTTTCGCCCGAGGAAGATACCACGCCGAATGGCCATCCGGTCGTGGTCCTGGCGCACCGCTTCTGGAAAAAGCTGGGTGGCGACAAGGACATCGTTGGAGGGCGGATGATCCTGAACGGCCGCACGTTCACGATTGTGGGCGTCGCAGCGGAAAGCTTCACCGGGACGGATGTGGGCGTCGGACCCGATCTTTGGGTGCCGATGGCGATGCGCGGCTGGGTCATGCCAGCCAATGACTGGAAGGAGAACCGCCGCGCGCTCATGCTGAACGTGATCGGGCGTTTGCGGACGGGCGTTTCGATCCAGGCCGCGGAAGCACAGCTCAGGACGCTCGCACGGCAGTTGGAGCAGGCGTATCCCGGTTACAATACCGAGCGTTCCGTCGTCCTCACGCCACTGGAGGAGGCGAAGAGTGAAGCTCTCGGTGGACCCGGCAATGCGAGAGGCTTGCGCAATGTCTCGATCCTGTTCCTGGCGGCCGCGGGGAGCATCCTGCTCATCGCGTGCGCGAACGTCGCCAACCTGCTCCTCGCGCGGACCGTCACGCGGCGGCGCGAGCTGGCGATCCGACTCTCGCTCGGCGCAGGACGTGGACGCATCATCCGGCAATTACTCACCGAGAGCATGCTGCTTGGGCTGCTGGGTGGGCTGGGAGGAATCGTGCTGGCTTATTGGCTGGGCGATTTACTGCTGACGTTGATTCCACCCACCCCCGTCCCATTGAGTCTCGACCCACAACCCGACGCCCGGGTGCTCGGATTCGCTTTTGTTCTCGCGCTCTTGAGCGGCGTGATATTCGGCCTCGCGCCCGCGTGGCAGACTTCACGCTGGGACCTCACGCATGGGCTGCGAGAGCGGGTCGGAACGGCCGCTGCGCCGGGCTGGTGGAATCTGCGCAATCTACTCGTAATTGGTCAGGTGGGTGCTTCCCTGTTGTTGCTGATCGGTTCAGGTTTGTTTTTGAAAGCCTTCTACACTGCGCAGACGATTAAGCCGGGTTTTCGCACTCAGAATCTCGCTCTTCTTACCTTCGACCTGAATCTCGCCGGGTATGACAAAATGCGCGCAAAGCAGGCGATGCGCGAAATCCTCGATCAGGTCAGATCAAATCCGCAGGTGCAAAGCGCGGATCTGGGACAATCGATTCCGCTCGGCTTCGGTGGCATTGGCCGCACTGTCTTCGCGGAAGACCGCCCGCCTGAAGCGGCGGGAAACCGAAAGCTCGCAAACATTAGCGAAGTCACGCCCGGTTACTTCAGCACCATGTCCATCTCCCTGCTGCGCGGCCGTCCATTCAGTGAGCAGGATTGCGAACGGCCAACGCCACAGGCTGCGATAATCAGCGAAGCGATGGCGCGTGATCTCTGGCCGGAGCAGAACGCACTCGGCCGCCGCTTCCGCTTCTTCCAGGGTGAGCCGATTGAGGTCGTCGCGATTGCCCAAAACGTGAAACTCTTTTCTCTCGGCGAAGATCCGGCGTGGATCGTCTATTTGCCCATGTCTTCACACCCGCAGGGTGGCGTCACCATGTTCATCTACACTGCCGCCCGGCCCGAAGCGATGCTCACGGAAGCCGAGCGCACCGTGCGGCGTTTCGATCATCATATTGCAATCACCTACCAAAAAACCGGGGCTGCGCATCTCGCCTTTGCCTTGTGGCCGTCATGGATGGGGGCGGTCTTGCTGGGTGCCTTTGGGGTGCTCGCGCTGGTGCTCGCTTCCATGGGAGTGTACGGCGTGATGGCTTATTCCGTTAGCCAGCGGACACGAGAGCTGGGAATTCGGATGGCCCTCGGCGCGCAAAGCCATCAGGTAATTAGTCTTGTTCTGCGGCAGGGAATGGCCCTGGCTGCAATCGGCCTGGGGCTTGGGCTGTTATTAGCCGTTAGCGCGACGAGGTGGATAGGTTCGCTGCTTTATGGAGTGAACCCGAGCGATCCGCTTGTGTTCCTCGGCGTCACGGTATTGCTCGCGGCGGCGGCGTTCGCGGCCTGCTATTTTCCCGCGCGGCGCGCCGTCAGGATTGATCCGGTGAACGCCTTGCGCTTCGAGTAGGTGGACTAAATAAAAATCGCTACAAGAAAGCTAACGGCGTCCCTGTGTTCGCCGGCGCGAAGTATCTGATGTTCTCTTCTGGCGTCTTTACCGATGACAGGCCAATTTCCGAGCAGGCTAATGAGCAGAAGCGACCGCGACTGACCGCGCTGCTCGCGCAACGAAAAAAACGATGCTACGAGAAAATAATCGACAAGCGTAGATCGAGAACGGCAAATCCTCGATCGTGCCTTCGTTCGACATCGTCTCGGAAGTGGACAAGCAGGAAATCGACAACGCGCTAAATCAGGCCCGCAAAGAACTGGCGACGCGCTTCGATTTCAAAGGCAGCGTCGCGGAGATTGTGGCCGAGAAGGATAAGATCACGCTCACGGCCGAGGACGCTTCGCGGCTGCGCGGCTTGCGCGAGATTGTGATCGGGAAATTATCGAAGCGAAACGTCGATCTCCGCAATATCGACCAGGTTGATCCCGAAATTTCTCCGCTCGGTCACGCGCGACAGGAATTGAAGATTAAACAGGGATTGGAGGGCGAGAAGGCGAAGGAGATCATCAAGGCGATCAAAGCGCGGAACTTCAAGGTGCAGAGCACGCTACAGGAGCGGCAGATTCGTGTGACGGGCAAAAAACGCGACGACCTTCAGGCGGTGATCCAGTTTGTGCGCGAGAAAGATTTCGGCGTCGCGACGAGCTTCACGAATTTCCGGGATTAGCAGGCAATCTTTCGATGGCGCCAAGGCTCTTCCCGCGGGATCGTTTTTCCCGCAGATTCCGGATCGATTCGTTCATCTCTTCGATAACTTCCATCTTGCGGCTGAATGGAATGGCATGGAATTCCTGATGTTGTCTCCGGCGCGACCCTTTCCAGGTGCAAAGACTCCAGTCGATTCCGGATTCAGTCGGCTTGGTCATAACTGGAAGGCAATCAGTGCAGCAGGCTCAACTCGTCAATATCGGCCAGATCTTTTGGCCGGCCAGCGGCTTTCTTCATTTCGAAGAGCGTCGATAGGGAGACAATGCGTACCAACAGTCCCGGCGAAAGCTCGCGCGTTTCTGCTTTGCCGAACTCTTGAGCGAAGTCGAACGGCTCACTAACGAAGACATCCAGCGGCGTCTCCCGACGCCGGTCGTTCCAGAAGTTTAGCACCTGCATATGCTTGTCTTCGATTAAAGAGCGCCGCCGCTCCGGTTGAGCGAAGTCTTCTGCCGTAATCGGCACGCGAGGATGATAGCCGATCGTGGCCAGCGCCTCGAAAGTCCGCGCGACCGAGTCAGGAACCAGGCGAATAACTAAATCGACATCGTAGGTGTTTCGGCCGTAGCCGTGCTCGATCACAGCGATTCCTTCTACGACAATAAAAGCGACCCGGGCACCGTTGAGCGCTTCCACAATCGCTTCAAAGTCGGCTTTTTTCACTTATTCCCTTAGGAGCCAGCCGTTTTTTATCCGCCTTGGACCGGGGGCATGATCGAGATCTCCTCGTTAGGCCGGAGAACGTAATCGCGTGCAACAAACTCCACGCCAGCGCCGATCAGGATACTGCCGTCCCAATCGCGGAGCCCAGGCGTCCTGGCGTAGAGAATCTCGAGCAGGTCGCTGACTTTCGCAGACTCGGGAACTTCCATGTCCATCGTCGAAGTGCGCGCAACATCCTTGAGATGCGAGAAGAACTGCACGCGCACTTTCATACCGGACGTGATGAGTTCGGACGCAGGACGCCGATGAAAGGAAGATTCCGATAGCGCTCCCGATAGTCGAGTCCGTAACCGACAACGAATTCATTTTCAATTTCAAAGCCGACGTAGTCGGCGTGCACGGGCGCCTCGCGGTCGATCTTCTTCGCCAGCAGGACACAAACGCGGACGCTGCGCGGATTCGCCTCCTCGAGCTTCCGCCGAATTGCGGCAAGGGTGAGACCGCTATCGAGAATGTCGTCCAGGAGCAGGATGTGACGGTCTTGCACGTCTGGGAATGCGACCTGCCGGAAGACGACTTCGCCGGCCGACTTAGTCCCGCCGTGGTAGCTGGCCACGCTCAAGCAATCCAACTTCAGCGGCAGCGGAATTCGGCGAAGCAGATCCGCCATGAAGATGAGGCTGCCATTAAGAACAGCGATCACAGTCAGCTCGCAGTTGCGGTAGCAGTCGGTGATCTGCGCGGCCATTTCATCGAGACGCCGGTGGATAGTGGCCTCATCGAAAAGAATGCGGTCGAGATCGTCCTGCATGCAGCAATCGGTGCCGGCGGCCAAAGCGTTTCAACAGCTTAGAGTGCCTGAGCGATCTCCACATTGATCTTCTCAGACAATTTCGCGTCCTTAGGATGCGTGAGTGCTTCTTTCCAAAGAGCGATCGCGCGCGCTTTGTCACCCGCCGTTTTCGCTGCCAGGCCCGCGTGATAGAAAACAACCTGAAGTTCGCCCGCTCCCAATGTTCCCGGCGCTCGCGTGGCTTGTTCCGCAAGAACCTCAAAGTCTTTCTGGCTCGACGCAGCACGCCCCAAGATTGCTGGCAGAGTAGAGGTAGTAAGTGCGCGCGCCAGACGCACTTTCTGATCTTCCGGTGCGGTCGTGACAGCTTCATCCATCATGGCCAAGCCCTGCCTGAGCGCCTGGAGCTTCTTCGGTCCAAAGCCCAGGTCGCGGCTGCGCAGCGTGTAAGCGCTGCCAAGATAAACACGTGCGAGTTTATTTCCCGGCTGTTGCGCCAGGACCTCTTCGAGCCTGGCAATACACTGCTCGACGGCTTCTTTGTCTCCAGTCAAGCCGCGCCGGTAGAGCTCCTGGATTTCCTTCTGCTCGTTAGGCGCGGCCCAGAGCGAGTTCGCCCAAAGCAGGAGCGCTCCGAGAGAGCTCAGCAGCCGGAAGGTGAAATTCATTCTCCGATTACGCTTACGGCGAGGCGACGGCGGTGCGGTGCTTGACGATGCTCGAACAAGTAAATGCCCTGCCAGGTTCCGAGTTGGAGGTGCCCTCCCGCGACCGGGATCACTTCACTCGACCGGGTCAGGGCCGTCCGAATGTGGGAGGTCGAATCGTCGAGACCTTCGGATGTATGGGTGAAGTATTCCGCGCCCTCGGGGACCAGCCGCTCGAAGTACGTCTCGAGGTCGACGCGCGCGGAGCGATCAGCATTCTCGAAAATCACAAGACTCGCGCTGGTGTGTTGGAGAAAAACGGTGGCCGAGCCGGTGCGGACACCGCTCTCCCGGACGATCGCGTTCACCTGAGGGGTGACCTCGTAGGTGCCTTTTCCGCGCGTCGCGACCGTGAGCGATTCGAAATGCACTTTCATGCGATTCGGTTAACGCTACTGGCCGCACTTATCAATCAGCTCATGTCACAAATACTCTTCGGATTTGAAGGTCGCGCCGGCAGGAGCGGCGACACTCCTGTCGGCGTGCGCAAGGCAACAGGAGCATCGACTCTCCGAGTGCGGTCAGCGCTTATCTTTGTGCTGACGGTGGTTTATAGCGCCCTGACTGTCTCGGCCGCTGGCCGCGAATTCCGCGGCGCGTGGGTCGCCACGGTTCACAACATCGACTGGCCTTCAGCGCCGGGCCTTGCGGCCGCGACGCAGAAGGCGCAACTGCGTGCGATTCTCGACCGCGCCGCGGAGCTCAAGTTGAACGCGATCCTCCTCCAGGTGCGTCCAGCGAGCGATGCGCTCTACAACTCGAACCAGGAGCCCTGGTCACAATTCCTGACCGGAACACAGGGCGTCTCCCCTGGGTATGATCCCCTGGAGTTCGCGATCGCGGAAGCGCACGCGCGGAGCATCGAGTTGCATGCGTGGATTAACCCATTCCGCGCCGCGAGCAACGCGAAGACGAACCTGGCCAGCAACCATATCGCGAAAAAGCATCCAGAGTGGGTCCGCCGTTTCGGAGCGCAGCTCTGGATGGACCCAGGGGAGCCGGAAGCGCGCGACTACGTCCTCGGAGTCATCGCCGATATCGTTCGCCGCTATGATGTCGACGGCGTGCACATTGACGACTATTTCTACCCCTACCCGTTGAAGGGAGCCTCGTTTCCTGATGACACGAGTTGGGAACGATTTGGTGTGCGGAGCGGCCTGAGCCGGGCGGATTGGCGGCGGGAGAATATCAACAACTTCGTGCGCTCCATGTATCAAACTGTGAAAGCGACAAAGCCATCGGTGCGCGTTGGGATCAGTCCATTTGGCATCTGGCGGCCCGGTGTTCCGCCCACCATTGAGGCGCAGCTCGATGCCTACGGGCAACTCTTCGCCGATTCACGCAAGTGGCTGGCAGCAGGCTGGTGCGATTACATGGCGCCCCAACTTTACTGGAGCATCGAGCCGGCGAAGCAGAGTTTTCCGGTTCTGCTGAATTGGTGGCGCGCGCAGAGTCGCGGGAAACCGATCTGGCCGGGTGTCGCGACGGACCGGATCGGAGCTACGCGCCCCGCAAGGGAAATCGTGGCTCAGATTGCACTCACGCGGGACGGCACGACTGCACCCGGCCACATTCACTGGAGCATGAAAGCGCTCATGCAGGATCGCGGCGGGATTGGACAGCTTCTGCGGAGCGGACCGTA
>JACDBM010000076.1 GCA_013694945.1 Chthoniobacterales bacterium | reverse complement strand
TGCCGCGAACGATGAATCCACCCACGAGCACGTTCACGCCCGTCCCGACCGGACCAAGAGTGGAGATATTCCGCAGCGTCGAACCGGGAGCACTGTCGACGTCGTAAATTTCGATCAGACCAACGCCCGGTCTTCCATTCGCGCTCTTCATTCGTGCCGTGTAGGTCGTGATGTTCGCCTCCTGCGAAGGCACGGTCGTGAGGATGGCGGACTCGTTAGGCGAGCCGGGCGCAATCCCGAGATCGACTATCTCCTGCTTGTTAGGCGCATCCATCCAGTTGTTGTTGGTCGCAATCACCTGGCCGGTCCCGTTGAGCAGTTCCACGGTCGGATCGTCCAGCGCGCCGGGCACTCCGGAAGACGGACCGATGGCGCGCACCACCAGGCGCTTCGAGGTGCCGCCGCGCACGATAAAGCCACCCGTCAGCGTTTCAGGCCCGTTCGGAAAATTCGCCCGCGTGGAGATATTCCGAACCCGCCCGGGAGCCGCGATAACATTGACCGTAAAGCTGTCGGAAGCGGTGGCGCCATCCAGATCTGTGGTGGACACGCCGATCTGCGCGGAACCAACCTGGAGCGCTGTCACCAGCAGGTTCGTTCCGCTGACAACGACCGTTGCAACGGCGGTGTTGTTACCCGCAGCGGAAAACTGCAGGGGAGAAATGGGCACGATCTGCGGAATCGAAACCAGATTACGAACCTTTACCGGGGTTCCTGTATTCCAGTCTCGCAGCGGCAGTTGGTCGAAGGAAGTGCCAAAGTTATAGATGGGTACCCCGCCGATGGCAGCGACGGTGGTCATTCCATTCCCTGCGACGCGGCCAAACACCGTGAAGCCGCCGTTCTGCACATCGAGCCCAATATCGGTGCCGCTGACGACGTTGCGAGCGTTGTCCTTTAGATTAATGAACCACTGGCTGGTGGCACTGTTCTGATTGTTGGCCAGTTTAGCCATTGCGATCGTTCCCCGTGTATTCGAAATAGCGGGTTCGTTAGGGATTGGCGAAAAAGTTGCGACCGGCGTCGGCTTGATGGCGCCTTCGTCATTGTCTGGATCTAGGGTTCCGATAAACCCCCCTGATTGAATCACGAAGTTAGGGGCGGCGCGGTGAAAAAAAAGCGAAGCGACCTGACTGTTCGTCGGATCAATCTTGAAATAGCGCCCTGTATTTACGTAGTTGAGAAAATTCGCGACTGTCCGCGGCGCAGTTTCACCATCAAGGGTAAAGTTCATCGCCCCCAAGACCGTTGTCACTTTCACGGCAGCCGAAGCATCCGGGTCTTTGAATGCGCTCCTCAGGTTGATGACACGCGTTGTTTGGAAGTATTGCTGGTAGTCGGCCACCGGAGACGTCACGGCGGGAGCGACGTTTGGTTTAACCGTGAGGCCTTGGGCAAGGTGTGCACAGGCCAGGAGGGCCACGGCGGAAAGCGAAGGGGCGCAGAAGCGATTCATGGGTGCCTTCCTTACCCTATTCCAGGGAGGAGCGCCAATCCGTCTGTGAGGCTGAAGCGTTGGCCTAGATCCTTTCGTGGCCTGCGGCGCCGCGAATTACATTTGCAGATTATCTTTCCACCATTGAAAATTCGCAATCCGATTACCCCGTGGTGTAACGGTAACACAGCGCCCTTTGGAGGCGTTATTCATGGTTCGAATCCATGCGGGGTAGCCACTCTCCGGTTCCCTCGCGTGCGCAAGGAAGGGGCTTTCTCATTCGGTCATCGCACAGCTCTGCGCGTTAGACTCCTACTCTTGCTCCTAATCCTGATCTTAATCCTTCGCTTGGCCCTGAGGATCAGGAGCAGGATTAAGAGCAGTAGGGAAGAATTGTCGTCAAAATCGCGCGAGCGCGCATATCCAAATCTCCTCTTCGCCGTAGCGTCGAAACCCGCATGGAACGACCACTAATCTGACGTCGAATGTTTCGGCGTCAGTAGGCCCACTTGCCGCCGGGTGTGGAGATGATCGGCAGCTCGTCGGTCATGTATTGCGTTTTGCCGATCGCACCCCACATGCGGTTGCCAACGGCTTCGCGCCACTTCTTCGACATCATCTCGCCGGTGTGACAACCCCAGCTCCGAATCTGCGCATCCCGGGTGAAGACTGTCCGTCTGATGCTGCTGAGCTGGCTCTGGTGCAGAAACGATTTCGACGCGCTGTCCACATTGCTGCTGTAATCGAACATGAAACAAGCCTTGTTCGAGTGACCGAAGAACTCCAGGAAGGCAACCTTCACCTGGTCGCGCGGCTGCCCATTGTTCAGGTAGTTGATCACCTCAGAGCCGTCGCGGAACCAGACAAGGTTCAGATTGAACTTGTCGCGCACGGAATTGATGAAATCGATCAAATCCATCTTCTCCTGTGCGCCGCGGTCAATGTAACCCTGCTTATAAACGAGCCAGGTGATCTTCGCGTCGGGACCGAACTTTTCGCGGAGCTGTTCCGTCCGGATGCGGCCTGCACGGACAAAATTGGCCCACCAGTGATCGTGCGGTTGCGTCTTGTATTTTTCCCACTGCATCAACGAGGGGCCACCGACGAGGATGACAAACTCAGGAGTCACTTGGGCCTGGGCCGGCACAAGATTGGCGCAAAGCAGCAGGAGGGGAAGGAAGATGGCGAGAGCTTTTTTCACAGGTCCGACAGGAGCAGTATTTATGCGTGCGGGGAAATTTCGCAAGCCGCGCGAGGGCGTTGTAGACGCGGCGATGACCGGGCGCGCTCCTGTGCGGCCAATCGCCCGAGCCGTTGCCGAATGGATTAGTGTGCGACCGGGCTCACCGCCGCCCCGGCTACAACTCGCCGCGGGTTAAATCTTCGTAGGTTTGGCGTTCGCGGACGAGCGTAAAGCGATCGCCACGAACCAGAACCTCGGCCGGGAGCGGGCGCGAATTGTAGTTCGACGCCATGACGAAACCATAGGCGCCGACGCTCATGACCGCGGCGAGATCACCTTTTTGCATCTCCGGCAGCTCGCGATCCTGCGCGAAGAAATCGCCGCTTTCGCACACCGGCCCCACCACGTCCACGGGCGCACGCAGGGGATTTGCCGGCTCCCGCACCGGGACGATCTCGTGATAACTCTGATACAACGCGGGCCGGATGAGGTCATTCATTCCCGCATCCACGATCACGAATTTCTTTTGCCCGGCTTGCTTTAAGTAGCGGACGCGGGTCAGGAGCACGCCGGCATTCCCGACTAGAAAACGTCCCGGCTCGAGCAGAATGCGCAGGCCGAGCGCCCGCAAAGGCGGAACGATCGCAGCGGCATAGTCGTCGATCGTGAGCGCGCGTTCGGCCGCGCTCTGCCCGCGCCACCAATCTGGTCGGCCACTGGCAAAAGATGACTGGTAGACTATGCCCATCCCGCCGCCGATGCTGACGAACTGGATGTGATAGCGCGCTTTTAGATCGCGAACCAGGCGCGTGATCTTGCTGATCGCATCCGCGAACGGTTTCGCCTCGGTAATCTGCGAGCCGATGTGCATCTGCAGGCCGCTAATGGCAACGTTTGACATCGCCGCGGCAGAT
>JACDBM010000070.1 GCA_013694945.1 Chthoniobacterales bacterium | reverse complement strand
ACGCCTATGGACTGGCGACACAGACCTTTGGCGCCTGGTTCCGCGAGCAGCTCGTGGGATTGGCCGTCGGCCTCGTCGCCTTCACGATTCTGCTCATCATTCTCTACGCCGTCTTCCGGCGTGCGCCAAAAAGCTGGTGGCTCTGGGGCACGGCGGTGGTCGTTGTCCTTCTCGCTGTGGGCGTGATGCTGGCGCCGGTTTACATCGAGCCGCTCTTTAACAAATATCAGCCGCTGAACAATGCCGCGATCAGCGAGCCGATCCTCGCCATGGCGCAGGCGAACCAGATTCCCGTCACACAGGTTTTCGAAGTCGACGCGTCGCGCCAATCAAATCGGGTCAGCGCGAACGTGGCCGGCTTTCTTGGAACCACGAGAATCGCGTTAAACGACAATCTCCTGAAGCAATGCACGCTGCCCGAGATTCGCTACGTGATGTCGCACGAGATGGGACATTACGTGTTGAACCACATCACTAAGTTCCTGGCCAACTTCTCGCTTGTTGCGCTCATCGCCTTTGCGCTCGCGAAGTGGGCTTTTGAGGCCGCGGTCCGCCGCTGGGGCAATCGCTGGCAGGTCCGCGGCATCGCTGATCCGGCTGGCCTGCCACTTCTCGCACTCATCTTTGGCGTCATTTCTTTCCTGATGACGCCGATCAACAACACCATCACGCGCGTCGCGGAAGTGGAAGCCGATGCGTTCGGCATCAACACCTCGCGCGAACCAACCGGCATGGCGCAAGTGGCGCTGAAGCTCGGCACCTATCGCAAGCTCGACCCGACGCCGCTCGAGGAGTTCATCTTTTTCGATCATCCGAGCGGGCGCGCGCGGATTCGGATGGCGATGGATTGGAAGGCGGCGCATTTACCGGCGGGAAAGGAATAGGTGTATGCGCCGAATCGACAGAGCGAAAACTCCGTCACGCATCCTGTCTTCTTTTTGCAGTGGGCTTCTTTTCTGCAGCATGGCCATCAACGTCGCCGTCGCGTCCACTGCCGATACCGTTTTCTTGAGCGGGAACGTGTATACCGGCAATGAGCGAGAGCCGCGTGCCGAGGCGATCGCAGTACAGGGCGAGAGGGTTTTATTCGTCGGCTCCAATCGCGAAACAAGAACGCGGGCCGGCCAGAATACACGCCTCGTGGACTTGCGCGGCATGACGGTGCTGCCCGGTTTGACCGATGCGCATTGTCACATCGTCGGAGTTGGAGAACGTGAGAAGAATTTGAATCTTGAAGGGACTCGCACGCGCGAGGATTTCCTTGCGAAAGTACAGGAGCGCGTGGCGAAAACCGAGCCGGGTAAATGGGTAACCGGTCGGGGCTGGATCGAAACGTTTTGGACGCCGCCTGCGTTCCCCACAGCTGCCGATCTTGACGAAATCGCGCCGGATAACCCTCTTTTCCTCACTCGAGCCGATGGCCACGCCGCGCTCGCGAACAGCGCCGCCTTGCGCATCGCCGGTGTCACGGCCGAGACACCGAATCCATTCGGCGGCGAAATCCTGAAGGAGAAAACTACCGGAGCAGTGACGGGCATGCTGCTGGATCATGCAAAAGAGTTGGTGACGAAACATATCCCGTCGCCGACGGCGGCAGAAACAGAACAGGCCATCTTATTAGGCGCGCAGAGAAGCATCCAACTTGGCTGGTGCGAGATTCAAAATCCCGGCAGTGACACCGCCGAAGTGGAGATCATGCGGAGGCTGTTCGAAGCCGGCCGCTTAAAGCTCCGCATCTACAATGCCGTTTCGGGACCCGGCGAAGCGGCGGAGCGCCTCCTTGCGGAAGGTTCTGTGATTGGTGCCTATGGTGGCCGCTTCACCCAACGGGCGATTAAGTGCTATGCCGATGGCGCGCTCGGCTCTCGCGGCGCGGCGCTCCTCGAAAAGTATGCCGACGCGGAGACCTCCGGCTTTCTGACCAACAAAGAAGAAGACCTCCGTCCGCTTTTTGAAAAAGCGTTGCGCCGCGGGATTCAGGTGGAGACGCACGCGATTGGCGATCGCGCGAATCGCATCACACTCGATCAGTACAAAGCTGCCTTCGACGCTGTCCCGCCGAAGCAACGCAAAGTTGCAGAGCCGCGCTGGCGGATTGAACACGCACAGATTGTCAGCGCCCCCGATATCTCGCGCTTCGCCAGGCTCGGTGTGATTCCCTCGATGCAGCCGTCGCACGCAATCAGCGATTTGTTTTTCGCCCCGAGCCGCCTCGGTCAGGCGCGGCTCTCAGGCGCGTACGCATGGCAAAGCCTGCTGAAGAGTGGGGCAATTATTCCGGGCGGTTCAGACGCACCGGTCGAGCGGGGCGAACCCATGATCGAGTTTTATGCGGCCGTTGCCCGGAAAAGTCAGGACGGTTTCACTGGCGAAGGCTGGCATCCAGAGCAGGCGGTCTCGCGCGAGCAGGCATTGAAAATGTTCACGACCTGGCCGGCGTTCGCCGCCTTCCAAGAGAAAGAGAAAGGGACCATCGAAGTTGGCAAGCTCGCAGACCTAACGGTTCTCTCGGCAGACGTCATGAAAATCGCAGAGTCGGATATTCTTAAGACGCGCTGCATGATGACGGTCATCGGCGGCGAAATTGTTTTCGAAGCTCCTGGTCAAGAGGCTTCCCGTGCGGACTGAGGTTCGACAGTGCGGCATTTCAATCGAGCAGGACACTCCTGATGCTCAGACGTCTCTGCGGCGCCTTTCCCACTGGAGAAAAGCTTCAAGCTCCCACCGTGCTTCCTCTTTGAGGATAACTCGCGACGCTTCCCAGTGCAGCTCCCCAGACGACATGCACTCCGATGATCAACAAATTACGGCGCGCAGGGTGGTCGGTGGCAATAAGGACTCCGGTTCCTGGAAGCGGCCCCAAATAATTGCCAGCCTAGAGGAGCAAATCAAACCCGACGCTTTGTGCAGCGTGGCTGTGGAAATCTTTCGCTCACCGCTCCATAGAGTGCGCCGGCTGCGCCACCGTAGCCGAAGTGCGCCGCAGTGTCGCCGCAAAGCGCGCTTCCGCGTTCATCTCACGAGAGGCGCCGACTTTGCGCGCCAGCTTCATCGTGATCTCGCGTGGCGGGAGAGGATAACGTTCAGAGGGGGGAGCCGACGGTGCCACAGGATCATCGCCATGGTCATCAGTCCGGTGGCGACAACGCCGGCGCTAAACCGATCAGCGCCGAGCAAAGTTTTTTCCGCTTGTGATTCCTTGCTCACGCTCTCCACTCGAATGTCGCGCGCCAACTACGTTTACGAAGCAGAAGTCGTCGGGAAATTGACAGCCACTGAGATCTGCGAAACCGCGTTGCAGATTGCATCACGGTTG
>JACDBM010000061.1 GCA_013694945.1 Chthoniobacterales bacterium | reverse complement strand
ATTCCCTTCAGGATCCATCAACCATCCGAACTTTCCGAACTCCGACTCTTCGGTTTTGTCTTCCACCTCCACGCCCTCCGCGCGCAGCAAATCCAAAATCGCGTGAAGGTCATGGACCCGGTAGTTGATCATGAAAGGCTTTTGGCTTGGCGCGAAATATTTAGTGTCCGCCTCGAAAGGTGACCAGACGAGGTGAGATTGGCGTCTGGGCGTTAGCTCCGCGCCGGCGCCTTCCTGAAAACCAACTCCGCCCCAGTCTTCTACGTTTAGCCCCAGATGCTTTCGATACCATTCGGTTAGCTGCTCCGGCTGGTTAGCTTTGAAAAAGATTCCTCCTACTCCGATGACGCGCTCCACGTTCAGGAATTTGAGGGGTTCACGCGCGCCAAATCAATCCCGAAGTAATCTAATTTTACCGGGTTGCGGCAATACTTTCGGAAAACCTCACCGGACGCGTTACTTTAGCGGAGTGGCAATAGAGGATTTGGAAGCGACAGAAGGGTTCGAAGTTCGCACCTACTTTATGCGGGAGCGAAATGCCCTAGTTGCCAAGGCGGACTTCGGTGACCTTTACGTCGATTACTACCTGCATCAGGGGCAGTATGGTTATCACCACGCGCCGGAACACGACGGCATGCTGAAGGAAGCGCTCGCCGCTCTCACCCTTCACTGCGCCTCGCGTCCCTGGAGCGAAGCGTGGGCCTGGACAATTCATTTTCACCAGCCGCTTCTGAATCTTTTTGTCACGGGCGACAATCGGCGCGGCATCATCGTGGGCCAGATTTTCACCGAGAATGTGAAGGACGATGGCCGCAATCTGTTTTGCGCCGACGTCGTGCGCGAGCGGCAGGATTCGCGTCGCAGCTCCGTTGAATTCACCGGAACAGATGCCTTCGGGGTGGTGGAGCAGTTCTATGCCCGAAGCGAACAGCGTCCGGCTCGCTACTTTCGTCTGGCGCCGGAAGAATTCGTGATGGTCTCGGCGCAACCGGGATGCGACATGGATTGGTTCCACTCGCTCGATGAACAGAAAGTTCGCGTTTTGGACGAAAGCGAGACGGTAAGTCTTCTTGAGCAACGCTCCTACCGCTGGGCATGTGGTTGCTCGCCAGAGCGAATGTTCTCAATCCTCGCCCCCATCATGAAGACAGATCCAGTGGGTCTCTTTGGCGAAGAAAATTCCATTCGCATCAGTTGTCCTCGTTGCGGCGCGGTCCACATCGTGACACGAGAAGCTCTCGAAACCTACGTCGTCGGAAACACCCCGGCCTGAGTTTGCCTCGACGCGCGGACGAACGGCGCTTCCCGCCTCAATGAATTTATTTCTCTACTTGAACGGCAGCCGGCGCGGACCGTTCCAGGAAGACCAGGTGGAAGCGCTCCTTGCCGAAGGTTTGCTTCGGCCGGCCGACCTTGCTTCAGATGGCGACGATGGCGCTCTGAAACCGCTCTCCACTTTCCGAGATTTCCGTTCGACGGTGCCCTCGCCGACTCATCGCGAACCGGCGTTGGTTCCGGAACCAGCCGTCTTTTCGACGGCTACATCATCGCGTGTTCCTGATGGCTCTCTCGGCCTCGCGCGTGAGTCGCTCGGACCCTACGCCCGTGGAAGGCTCAAGCCTCACGAGACACCTTATCACCAGACAAATCTCCACTGGATTGTCTTTTTTCGCTTTGCGCTGCTCGCGTTGCTTGTTTTGTTTTTCCTCGCGCTGCCTTTCGCGATCTCAATCCAGGCGCTGACCGGCTCGCAACTTGGCTGGTTCGTTCTGCCACTGCCTGCTTTCCTCATGCTTCCACCTGCCCTGGCCTATGCCAGCAGTGAATTCGTGATTACCGACCTGCGGGTTTTGATGAAGAGCGGGATCGTCCACGGGAAAACGGCGGAGATCTTCGTCTCCGACGTGGCATCAATCGCCATCCAGCAGGGGTTCTTTGCGCGCCTTTGCGACTACGGAACGGTCACGATTCGCCGGACAGACGGAGACGAGGAATGCCTCGAAACAATCGCGCGCTCCGCCGAGTTTCGGGATTGGATACAACGCATGCAGAGCGGCAAATCTTCGATGGTCGCGTCCGCTGTTTCTTTGTGAGCTCTCAGGCCGCGCGTTTCAGGATCGTTTGTGCCACGCTGGCAGTCAGCTTTTGTTCGTTAGACGCGGACGGGCAAGATGCAGTGGCCGAGGCAATCACCGTTTCGGCTGACCGGCTGCCAGGTGCGGAGGAGGTCAGTCCTTTCGCAGTTCGCGTCCTCGATGTCGAAGAACTGAGGCGCGCGCCGCAACTTCGCCTGGATGACATCCTGCGCGCGCAGGTGCCAGGCTTCAGCCTTTTCCGCCGCAGCAGCAGTCGAGTGGCGAATCCCACCACGCAGGGAGTGACCTTGCGGAACTTCGGGCCCAGCGGCGCGGGGCGGACACTTGTCCTTCTCGATGGTATTCCGCTCAACGATCCGTTTGCCGGTTATGTACAATGGAACCAGCTACCGCCTGCAGCCTTGGAAAACGTGATCGTCACTCCGGGCGGCGGTGCGGGGCTTTTTGGGAACGCTGCGCTGGCCGGCACCATCTTCGTGATCTCAAGACCAATCGGTGCAAGTTCCAACTTTGCGGAGGCGATTCTCGGTAATCACGATACGGATGGCGCGACTGCGAGCGCTACCGCAGGGAGAGAGCCAGTTGCGTTCTCCTTCTTCGCGGAGCGCTTCTTCACCGGGGGTTATCCTGTCTTGCGAGAAGATCAGCGCGGTTCAGTCGACAACAACGCTTCAGGCGATTCGCATCTCCTTCAGCTCGGCGCGCAGTTCTCCCTGAACGAGGACACCTCCCTCAACTTCCAGGCGCGCGGGTTTAACGAGGAGCGGGGAAACGGCACGATCTACACGCGCAATGAAACCCGCGGCGCCGACGTCAGTGCTGTTGTGACGAAACGGTTTTCTGAGCTGGGATCTGAGTTACGTCTGACCGGCTACGGCCAGTGGCGGGAATATTCCAGTACGTTCAGTGCAGTGAACGAGACGCGCGACCTGGAGACGCCAGCGCTCAATCAATACAGCGTGCCCGCGACGGCGAGCGGCGGCAGCATCGTCTGGGCAACCCCGCTCGACTCCGCGCACGCTCTCACCCTCGGTGCCGATGCGCGGTGGGTCGAAGGCGAGACCAACGAAGCCTTTCGCTTTATCGGTGAT
>JACDBM010000037.1 GCA_013694945.1 Chthoniobacterales bacterium | reverse complement strand
GCGCCGGCGAAAGCTGCGGATAAGGCATCGCCCAATCCGCCACGAACTGGCCGAGGAAGAGACCCTTCGCGAAACCGAGTTCCTGATGTCCGCTGAAGAGCAGCTCTTCGGCCTGCTGCATTTCCTTGTGCCGCTGAATTTCCACTTCGTTCATAAAGTCACGTTCCTGTTTCGCTCCTTCAGGACTCCGGCCTCCGGGGGAGCGCGGCGGTCCGGCCTGCGCCAGCGAAAACCCGCCGGATTTATTCGTGGAATCTTCCGCGCCTGACAACTGGTAATTTGGTGGTTGGGCCGGGATGAATTGCGACAGCGCAGCTCCGTTGCTCCTTCGCAGGACCTTGATCGCTCCTCTTCCAGAAACCCGGAGTTTCGCTGCGCTTCACTCCGAGCTTTATTCCGGCGCAAGCTCTGGACGCCTTAGCACATGAAAACTCTCCTTTCCTTCTTCGTTGCTTTTCCCTGTCTCGTCACCGCTCTCGGCGCGGAATCAACGCCTACGCAGTCGAACTCCAGCGCGAAAGCGCTCCACGCGTTCTTCGAGGCGGAATGGGATTATGCGATGGAGCAGAACCCGACTCGCGCTTCGTCGCTCGGCGACCGCCGTTGGAATGACCGCTGGGACGATGACACTCTCGAGGCGAATCAAAAGCGCGAGGAGCACGCGAAAGATGCACTTCAGCGGCTTGGCAAAATAGAGCGCGCAAAGCTCTCGACGGCCGACCAGTTGAACTACGACCTTTTCAAGAAGCGCCTCGAGCAGGAGATCGCTGGCTTCAAATTCCGCATGCACCTGCTGCCCATTAACCAGCGCGGCGGGATCCAGACCGCCGATGAGCTGGCCGACTTGCTCCGATTCACCACAGTGAAGGATTACGAGGATTGGCTTGCGCGCCTGAAGTCGTTCCCAACCTCTATGGAGCAGAACCTTGTTCTGCTGCGGGAAGGCTCGAAGGCGCGCATTATGTGGCCGAAGATCGTGCTCAAGCGCGTGCCGGCGCAGATCGAGAAACAAATCGTAGCGAACCCGGACGAGAGTCCGTTCTTCAAACCCTTCAAACGTTTTCCGAAAGAGATCTCCGCGGCGGATCAGGAGAGGCTCGCGGAGGCGGCGCGCGAGGCAGTCACGAACGGGATCGTTCCCTCATTTCGGAAACTGAAGGAGTACTTCGTCGCCGAGTATCTGCCCGGAGCGTTTCCCGAGGTGGGCGTGTGGCAAATGCCGCAGGGCACCGAGCTTTACACCTATCTCGCGCAGCGCTTCACGACGACGGAGATGACCCCGCAGCAGATCCACGAGAAAGGACTCAGCGAAGTGGCTCGGATTCGAGGCGAGATGGAAGTGATCATGAAGAAGGTCGCATTCGAGGGCAGCTTGCAGGAATTCTTCACGAAGCTGCGCACGGACCCGCAGTTCTTCTATCGAACTCCGGAGGAGCTGCTGGAGGCATACCGCGCCATGGCCAAGGAGATCGATCCAAACCTGGTCAAAGTCTTCAAGACCTTGCCGCGGATGCCCTATGGCGTGATCCCGATTCCTGACAAAATCGCGCCGGACACGACAACCGCCTATTACAACGGCCCGGCCGCCGACGGGTCGCGGGCCGGCAACTATTACGTGAATCTCTACAAGCCCGAGACGCGCCCGAAGTGGGAGATGATGGCGCTTTCGTTACACGAGGCTGTGCCGGGACATCACCTCCAGATTTCTCTCGCGCAGGAACTCGGGGAGATGCCGAAGTTCCGTCGCTTCGGAGGTTACACTGCTTTCACAGAAGGCTGGGGTCTCTACGCGGAGTCGCTCGGGGAAGACATGGGGCTGTATGACGACCCGTATGCAAAGTTCGGCCAGCTCACCTACGAGATGTGGCGCGCGGTGCGGCTTGTCGTCGACACCGGCATGCATTTCATGAAGTGGGATCGCCAGCGCGCGATCGATTTCTTTCTCGAGAATGCGGCCAAATCCGAGAACGACATCGTGAACGAGATCGATCGTTACATTTCGATGCCCGGGCAGGCACTGGCCTATAAGATCGGCGAATTAAAAATCAAGGAGCTGCGGGAACGGTCGCAGCGCGAGATTGGCGACGGCTTTGATCTGCGCGAGTTTCACGACGTAGTGCTTCTTTCGGGCGCCGTGCCGCTCGATCAGCTCGAGCAAAACGTGAACACCTGGATCGCGGCGACGAAAAACCCGGCGGCGAAAACTGGGGCCGGTGCAGCGCCGTAACGTCTCTGCGTGACTTAAGCTGCCTGCGGTTCGCTGATCTGCTTCAGGAACAGCGGGATCGATGCTTCGTGCCGGCCATCGACACCAAGATCAATCGAGTACTCGCCAAACTTCGGAAGCTTGAGTTGTTGAATCTGCAGGACCAGACACGCGGTCACGCTGCTCTCGTCCGGCGGAAACATCACTTGCGTAGCGGCGTCGAGCGTCGGCATCACTGCGGTCCCGTCGGTATCGACAAACGAAATCCGGATCCGCTTCTGCCCTTCTTCCAGCCGCTCGAAACGCAGCTTGATCGCTAACGCGCAGAGCGGATGCGTGACCGGGATTTCCTTCGCGTTGATGCGATCAAAGGAACCGAGGATGTTCAGCTTGCCGCCCGAGTCGGAGGTGGCGGCATCGCAAAGCGTAAAAATTTCGACCTTCATCGTGCTCCATCTTACTCGATGCGGCTCGCGAGTCGAAGCCTGCGTCGGAGTTCTCTTCTTGCGCCCAGCGCCGCGGAATCCGCCGCGAAGCGCC
>JACDBM010000009.1 GCA_013694945.1 Chthoniobacterales bacterium | reverse complement strand
CCGAATTTTTTACGCATGAAATTCAATGTCTGCCGCAAGGCGCCGGCGTGCGCGTAGGGACCGAAGTAGCGTGCTCCATCCTCTTTTTTGAAGCGCGCGAGGCGGAAGCGCGGCCATTCCTCCGTGGGATCCACCTTGACGAGGAGGAAGCGTTTGTCGTCGCGAAAGGAGACGTTGTAGCGCGGCCGGAATTCCTTGATTAACTTTCCTTCCAGCAGCAGCGACTCCGCTTCACTTTGCACCGTGTGGGTCTCGAAATCCCAAACGGCCGCGAGCATCGCGCGCGTCTTCAGATCGGCCTGGGCCAGCTTCGAAGGCATGAAGTACGACCCGACGCGTTTGCGCAGGTCACGCGCTTTGCCCACATAGATCACGCGGTTAAAGCGGTCGCGCATGAGGTAGACACCCGGTTTGTGCGGCACATCGTGCATCCGCTGGGCAAAGTCGGGCTTCTCTTTGGGCAGGAGGGACGGCATCCGACATTCAGAGTCCCGCCACGAGTTCGAAATTGCAACCGCAGCGCGCTCGTGTATGCCGGTGGCCAGCAAGTCAAGCGTCTGGCTCTTCGTGTGGGAGAGAAAGGGCGCTAACTACCAACGCCCTTTCCGGTGCTAGGTTCCGCTCGATGGAACTCGTCGACGTTGCGATCGCAGGCGGCGGACCAGCCGGTGCGTGCTGCGCTGCGTTCTGCGCGCGATCCGGCCTGCGCACAGTTGTGCTCGAGCGCGAGAGATTTCCGCGAGAAAAAGTCTGCGGTGATTGCCTCAACCCATCGTGCACTCAAGTGCTGGAGCGCCTCGGGGTGAGGGAGCGCGTCCGCGCACTGCCACATGCGGCTCTGAGCCGGGTCGACTTCATCGCCGTTGGTGGACGGGCCATAAGCATCGACCTTCCGCCAGGGGCAGAAATCGCAGTGAAGCGCAGTTTGTTCGATGAACTGCTGATGACGCGTGCAGTTGAAACGGGCGCAGTGACGCGTCAAGGCGCGACGGTCAGCGATCTCGTGTCTCCGCGTTCGAAGGAAGAGCGCTGGAAAATCACGGCCGGAAGCGAAGCTTTCGCAGCGCAGGTGCTGGTGGCGGCGGACGGTCGCAATTCGACTGTTGCGCGGCTGCTCGGTTTGTTGCCGCGGATCGCGAGAGAGAGGGTTGGCTTGCAGACACACCTGCCCCTTCCGAAGGGTTTTGGACCTCGCGTCGTCCTCCAGTTTTTGCCGGAAGGGTATTCCGGGCAGGCGCCGGTCGGAGATAACCAGCTCAACCTTTGCCTTGTGGGGAAACCGTCGTCGATAGCCGCACTACGTGTCTGGGCGGAGACGAGCTTCCGCCTCCCCCGCAATCACGACTGGCGCACCATTACGCCGCTGCGGAGAGCGGCCCTGCCTCCGTCGGGAGACCGCTTGTTTCTGATTGGCGACGCAGCCCGGGTCGTGGAGCCATTTACTGGCGAAGGGATTTACTACGCATTGCGCTCCGGTGAGCTCGCGGCGGAAGCAATCATTTCGCTCTTCGCGAGCGGCGACGCGCTGGCGGCCGCGCATTCTTACACCGAGGCGCACGAAGAACTTTATCGCGGCAGATTATGGGTGAATCGTCTGGCACGCGCGGCAGTTTTATCCCCCAAAATCTCTTCAGGGTTGCTGCGCATTGGCGCATTGCCTTCGCCCATCCTTCGTTTGTTGACCTCCAAGATCGTCCGCCTTCCATAGGGGCGGTCTCTGACCATGCTGGTTTCTGAGCTGCAAGCCAGCCGTAAAGGATCGCCGCTAAAGGGAAAGGCTTAGCTGGCGGCATGCTTTGATGGTGTTCGCCATCAACATCGCGATTGTCATCGGTCCAACGCCTCCCGGCACAGGCGTGATGGCAGCTGCCTTCCGTGCCACCTTATCAAAAGCAACGTCCCCGACGAGCCGATAACCGCGGGCGGCCGTCGGATCATCGACCCGGTTGATGCCGACATCGATCACGATCGCGCCTGAGCGCACATGCTCCGCCTGCACAAAATGCGCCTGCCCGATCGCAGCAACGATGATGTCTGCGGAGCGCGTGATCTCCGGGAGATGGCGGCTCCGGGAATGCACCACCGTCACGGTCGCATTCGCGCCGTTGGCTTTTTGCATGAGCAACATGGCAAGCGGCTTCCCCACAATCATGCTCCGACCCAGCACCACGACATGCGAGCCGGCGATCTCCACGCCGCATTCAATCAACAAACGCTGGCAACCAAGCGGGGTGCACGGCACAAATCCGGACACATCCCCGAAGGCGAGTTTCGCGACATTCCCCGGGTGGAAACCATCCACGTCTTTCGCTGGATCGAGCGCACGGACGATCGCCCCTTCGTCGATCTGCTTCGGCGGCGGCGATTGGACGAGGATGCCGTGCACAGCCGCATCGCGGTTCAGCTCCGCGACATGCGCGAGCAGATCTTCCTGCGTCGTAGTTGCCGGGAGTTCAAGTTTTACCGAATGCAACCCGAGGTCGCGGCACATCTTGTCCTTCGATCTGACGTAAGCGCGCGATGCTGGATCGTCCCCCACGAGAACGACGGCGAGACCGGGCGTCACGCCGCGCCCTTTCAAGTCCGCGATCTCTTGGCGCAGTTCTGCGTAAACCTTTTCCGCGACGGCGCGGCCATCGATGAGCTCAGCCATTTTCTAGCGTGTTTTTAGCGACTCCATCATCGCATTCTGCAAACGCAGGCGCTCGGATTCAAACTCTGCGTCAGTGCTCGTGGGCGGAATGCGATGAAATGGCCCGAGCGTGAGATGCACGGTCGAGAAAGGCCGCGGCAGAATGAAACGATCCCAGCTCCGCAAACGCCAGCAACTCGAGAATTCAAGATTCATCGGCAGAATCGGTGCGCCTGATTTCTGCGCGAGGAAGACGATGCCGGGAGCGATCTCGTAGGCTGGACCACGTGGTCCATCCGGAACCACCCCAACGATTCGCCCTCCATCGAGCACCGCTGCCAATTGCATGATGGCGCTCGCACCCTTGCGCGAACTAGAGCCGCGGACGACGTCGAAGCCGAAGCGTTGCACGAGGTCCGCGATCAGTTCCCCATCGCGACTCGCGCTGATCAAAGCGGACCCGTGATATTGTGAGAGATAGCGGCGGGCGGCATACGCCCAGAAAAGCAGGCGATTGTGCCACGTAGCGCCGATAAAGGGCTTGCCGCGAGGCTGGTCGACGAGCGCCGCGCGATCATCGATTTTCCACCGCAACGTCCGGGCCCAGAGTTGGAGCAAGCAATATCCAAGCGCGATCAAGACTCGCGCGGTCTGGCCCTGGATTTTCAAGCGTCCGCCGGCGTTGTTGATGCGCCGTCGTCTCTCCAACGGTAGGCACGCGGGTTCGGCAGGCCGACTTGGTCCAGAATTCTCCAGATCACTGTGTCGACGACGTCGCGGACGGATTGCGGCCGGCTGTAGAAGGAAGGAATCGCCGGGAGCACAATGGCGCCAGCTTCGAGCAGGGTGACGACGTTGCGTGCGTGGATCAAATTCCAAGGGGTCTCGCGCGGAACAACAATGAGTTTGCGATGCTCTTTCAAGAAGACATCCGCGGTGCGGAGGAGAGCAGTCTCGCCAGAACCGGTCGCAATGCGGCCGAGCGTGGACATGGAACACGGCACGATCACCATAGCGTCAAAGCGGGCCGAGCCGCTGACGTATGGAACGTTCAGGTCATTCTCGGGATGTTTGGAGACACCGGATGGGATGCGCAGCTCGTCGGTTTCCTGCGTTGCCACCTGCCGTGCATGGCCGCTCATGACAAGGTGAACCTCGTTCGCCACCGGATCGATCTGCTCGAGCAAACGCTGCAGATAAATCGTTCCACTGGCGCCGGTAGCGGCGATCACGAGCTTCATCGCGGTAAGGAATCACATTCGGGTTTCGAAGCAATGCAGGCCGGTTTCCCAGTCGCGTTTGCTTCCGGCAGATCGGGAATCCCGCATCGATGAAATTCCACAGCTTGCATTGATCAACCCACGAGTACCGTTCAGCACATGATCAAACGGCTTTTGCACACCCGCTATCGCGTCAAGGACCTCGAGAAAACCGTCTCGTTTTACAAGGACGTTCTCGGTCTGGAGGAAACGCGACGCCACACCTCCGGGCGCGGCTCGCAGCTAGTCTTCTTTAAAGCGCCCGGAAGTGAGGAGGAGATCGAGTTGTGCAAATTCGATGAAAGCGGTCCGATCATTGTCGGGCCAGATCTCACACATCTGGCCTTCGAGGTGGAGGATATCGAAGAATTCGGGAAGCACTCCGCGGGAAAAGGATACCCGCTTTCCGACGGCCCGCACAAAAACAGCAGTGGCGGCGCGATCGCCTTCATCGACGCACCCGAGGGATACGAGATCGAGCTGATCCAGCGCGGGCCGGGCGAGTAGCCCGTCGCACACTTCGTGCTGCTTGCGGAACTTAGTGCTCTACCGCAACTTCTGCGCGATGAATTCCTCGCGCCATACCGCGGCCTGGCGTGCCTGGCAGCGCTGGGCGGCTTTGCTGTGCATTGTCTGCACGACCGCGGTCGCCGCGCCTGCAAAAAAGAAGGCGAGTGCTGGCAAGGTCCGCAAGGAACCCGTCGTGCGTGCCGTGCCGGCGGCGCGAGCTCTGCCCGCCGAACCGACACCGCCACCGAGTCTGCCGGGCGATGTCCCCGCAACGCGCGCGGCGGCAGTGATCGTGATCGACGCACGCAGCGGTGAGGTGTTGTACGAAAAGAACGCAGATGAGCAGCGCCCCGCCGCCAGCACGCAGAAACTCCTGACCGCACTGCTCGTCGCGGAACGCGGGTATCTCGATCGGCCGGTCACAGTGATGCCGACCGATACCTACGCGGAGCCGACGAAGCTGAATATCAAAGCTGGCGATACCTATCAGCGCATCGATCTGCTGCGCGCGTTACTCGTTAAAAGCTGTAACGACGTTGCCCGCTGTCTGGCGCGAGACGCTGGCGGCAGCCTGGAGGGATTCGCTGAGATGATGAATGCGAGAGCGCAATCGCTCGGCGCGACAAATTCCAATTTTGTGAATCCGAATGGCCTCCCGATCCCGGGCCAGTACTCATGTGCGCGCGATCTTTCGCTGATCGCGCGGGCCGCCTACGCGAACCCGACGATCCGCTCGATTGTTTCGCTTCCCAACATTGTGTTTCGTTATGCCAACGGCCAGACACGTGAGCTTGAGAACACAAACAAAGTTTTGAAGCGCCTGCCCTACTGCAACGGCATGAAAACCGGGTACACGGATGCCGCGGGCCATTGCTTGATCTCGAGCGGCGCGCGCCCCGGCCGGGACGTGATTGCGGTCGTTTTAGGCGATAACAAACCAAACGTCTGGAAGGATTCTGCCGCGCTTCTTTCCTGGGCCCTCTGGATGTAATCTGCCACGCGTGGAACCGGCATGAGCGATCTTTTTAGCGAACAGCTGCAAGTGCTCCGGGCGCAGTCGTTGCATCGCAAGTTGCGCGAGATCGGCACCGCGCAGGGGCCGGAGATTCAGATTGTCGGGCAACAGCTCGTTAACTTTTCTTCCAACGACTACCTGGGTCTCGCGAACGATCCGCTTCTGCGGGAAGCGGCGACGGCTGCGGTGGCGGAGTTTGGCGTCGGCGCGGGCGCTTCCCGCTTGCTCAGCGGCACGCAATCCCCACACGTGCAGCTCGAAACTGCGCTCGCGAAGTGGAAAGGAACGCAAGCCGCCATTTGCTTTGGCAGCGGTTATGCAGCGGCGCTCGGCACCATCCCGGCCCTCGTCGGGAGGCACGATGTCGTGGTGCTCGATAAACTCTGTCACGCTTCGCTGATTGATGGCGCAAAACTAAGCGGCGCGGCGATTCGCGTCTTTCCGCATCATCACCTTGGAAAACTGGAGAGCCATTTGGATTGGGCGCGCCGAGAACGGCCGGAAGCGCGTGTTCTCGTTGTGACAGAATCAATCTTCTCCATGGAGGGCGACCGCGCGCCGCTGCGTGAGCTCGTCGGCCTGAAAAAGCGCTTCGGCGCGCTCCTGTTGCTGGACGAAGCGCACGCGATCGGGGTCATCGGACCGCAGGGGAGGGGTCTGGCCGCGAAGGAAAATCTGACGCGCGAAGTGGACGTGCAAATGGGAACGCTCAGCAAGGGCCTGGGTGTCAGCGGCGGTTACATTTGCGGCTCACGAAGTTTGATCGACTGGCTGGTGAATCGCGCGCGCTCTTTTATCTTTTCGACCGCTTCGCCGCCCGCTCTCGCCGCCGCTGCTCGGGCGGCGATCGAGTTCCTTGGCACGGAGGCGGGCGAGCAACGCCGGCAGAAGTTGTGGCAGCGAATCGAAACACTGCGGCGCTCAATGCCCGACAACTACGCCAACGATGTTGAGCCGAGGGAGAATGGCAGCGCGATTCATCCCCTGATTGTGGGTGCCGAAGAGACCGCGCTTGATCTTTCCCGCTCCCTGCAGAACGAGGGCTTTCTCGTCCCCGCCATTCGTTATCCGACAGTCGCGAAGGGCGAAGCTCGACTTCGGATCACAGTGACGGCCGCTCACGAAGAGACGCACATCCAGCGGCTTAGCGAAGCCATCGGTCGCCATCAATCGGCATTGCTGACCGCCGCCTAGAGACCGCCAGCCGGGTTGTGGCGGAGCGGTGTTATTACACGAGTCAAAAGCGGCTTAGAATTGGACCTAGTTTGCGGATGGTTGCCGCAGGCCAGAGCTTCCGATCTGTCGTCAGCGCCAGGTCAAGCGCGGTGTGCTCGGGCCAGTTTGGCGCCGTCGGCAAGCGTGGAATCGCCCGAGCCAGGATCTTCTTCGCAGTCTCGGCGTTGGCGACAAGATGCCCGAACACCGTCTGCGCGGAGACCGGCTCCTCGTCCGTCTTCCAGCAATCGTAATCGGTGATCATCGCCAAGGTCGCGAGCGCGATCTCCGCTTCGCGGGCCAGCTTCGCCTCCGGCAAATTCGTCATGCCGATGACATCGAAACCATGACGGCGATTTAGCTCCGACTCCGCGCGCGTGGAAAACGCCGGGCCATCCATATTCACGTAGATGCCACCATCATGCACCTTCACGCCCACTTCGCTCGTGGCCTGGGCAAGAATCGCGCGGAGCGCGGTGCTGATCGGCTCTGCAAAAGTAACGTGGGCCGCGATCCCGTCGCCGAAGAACGTGTGATCGGTGCGCTGGCTGGTGCGATCGTAAAATTGAGACGGCAGCAGCACATCGCGTGGGGCGTATTTCTCCTGCAAGCTGCCGACGGCGGTCACGCAAATAATCCAGCGCACGTTCAGCGAACGCAGCGCCCAGATGTTCGCACGGTGATTCAGTTCATGAGGCAAGAGCCGATGCCCGCGTCCGTGGCGTGGGAGAAAATAAACCTGCCGGCCATGCATCTTGCCGCCAACCAGGGCGTCCGAAGGTGAACCGAAGGGCGTCTCGACACGCTGCTCGGTGGGCTCGTCTACCCCCTCCATCTGATACAATCCACTGCCTCCAATGATTCCGATGGCGGGCGCTTCTTCAGTCATGGCGCGGCATTGAAGGCAAAAGCGCCGGCCATGGGAAGTTGATAATCAAGACTGAGCACCCGTTTTTGTCGCAATCAATTGCGCGGAGGGAAGCCGGGCACGTTTGCGCACCTCCCATCACCGCTGCGTCTACTTCGCTCGCGGATGGCGCGGCATCTGTGGTTGTGCCAATGTTGCGTCCCGTAAATGCCCAAGTTCTACATCAAAACATACGGCTGCCAGATGAACGAGCGCGATTCGGAACAGGTCGCGCATTCGCTTCTGGAGCGCGGTTTCGAAGCGGTCGCGCATGAGGCGGAGGCGGACGTTGTCCTGCTCAATACCTGCAGCGTGCGCGACATGGCCGAGCAGAAAGCGCTCGGGAAGATGGGCATGTTGGGCCAGCTCGCGCAGCGACGGCCCAAGGTCCTCTTTGGTTTTTTGGGTTGCATGGCGCAGGCCCGTGGCGATTCGCTTTTCGCCGGTCTTCCGCACCTCGATTTGGTGGTCGGGACACAGAAGTTTCACCGTGTCGCCGAGTACGTCGAGGAGCTGCTGGAAAGGAAGTGCGCCCGGCGCATGGACGATCTGCGCTTTTCCATCTCGGACACCGCGGAGGAAGCGGGCTCACAGGAGACAATCCGCGAGCAGCAGCTCGCGCCGCGCCAGGCGACGGCGTTCGTCTCGATCATGCAAGGCTGCAACATGCATTGCACTTTTTGCATTGTGCCGCGGACTCGTGGAGCAGAACGAAGCCGCTCCATTGATGAGATCGTGCGGGAAGTTCGCGGCCTTGTTGCACGCGGTGTGAAGGAGGTGACGTTGCTTGGGCAAATCGTGAATCTTTACGGCCGGCACGAGTTCCCGACGAAGGATGCGAAGAGTCCTTTCGTTCAGTTGCTCGAGGCGGTGCACGCGATCGAGGGCTTGGAGCGGCTGCGCTTTACCTCGCCTCATCCCATTGGCTTTCGCGACGATCTCATTCACGCCCTGGCAACGCTGCCGAAGCTCGCGGAGCATGTGCACCTGCCATTGCAATCAGGATCAAATCGCATTCTCAAAGCCATGCACCGGCCCTACACGGCGGAGAAGTATTTCGACCTCGTGGAGCGAATTCGCCAAGCTCGCCCCGAAGTCGCTCTCACGACCGATGTGATCGTTGGTTTTCCGGGTGAGGACGAAAGTGATTACGCGCACACGCGCGAGCTGGTTGAGCGAATCCAATTCGATAATGCGTTCATCTTTCGCTACTCAACACGCAGCGGGACGCCCGCCGCCACGCAGCCTCATCAACTGCCGGAACGCGTGAAGGAGGAAAGAAATCAGGATTTACTCCGCGTGGTCGATGCCTCGGCTCATCGTGCAAACGAGCGTCTGGTAGGAAGTGAAGTAGAGATTCTGTGTGAAGGACCAAGCCGGAATAATGCGGCCCGTTTGATGGGCCGGACGCGAACCAACAAAATTATGGTCTTCGAAGATCCGCAGGATCGAATCGGCCAGATCCTGCGGATGAAGGTTCTGCAGGCGAACGGATTCAGCTTGTATGGGACGCCGCTCGTGTAAATCTGCCGCTCTCGTTGCATGATTTACGATTTGTCTTTGCAGGCGGCCGGAGTCCTCGCCGGCTTATTTCTTCTCCTGGTAAGCTTGCCAGGTTTGTTGATGCCGGAGGCCGCGAAGGAATGGTTTCGAAGCCTCCCGCGTTCTCGCCTACTGGGTATTTTCCTGCTCAGCCTTGGGTTCTTCTGGAGCTTCTGGCTCCTGGCGACAATGGAAATGGGCGAATTCTCGGGCTTCCGGAAGCCGTTGCTGTTCGCGTTGCCAGTTGGTTTTCTGCTCGTCCTGCGCTTCGTGAATGAATTCCTAGCCGTGCGCGCCCTCGGTATTCTCTTCCTGCTCGCAGCCGAGCCGCTTCTGGAAGCCGCGTTTCTGCGTTACGAAGCCAGCCGGTTGTTCGTCACCGTCTTCGCTTATGTGATGATCGTTGCGGGTTTGTTTTGGGTAACGATGCCATACCTCCTGCGCGATCACATTCAGTGGAGCACTCGGAGCACAGGACGCTGGCGCGCCATCAATGCTATCGGTCTCGTTTACGGCGCGTTGATCCTGCTCTGCGCGATCACACGTTACTGACCGCGGCTCTCGCCGTCTGCGGGATGGAACGCATTCTCGTGGTTCGAGGCGGCGCGATCGGTGACTTCGTCCTGACGCTGCCCGCGCTCAAGCTTCTGCGCGATGCGTTCCCGGACGCGTGGATCGAGATTCTTGGCTACAAGCACATCGTAGCTCTGGTAGAAAACCGCTTTTACGCGCAGGCCGTTCGCTCCCTCGAGTCCGGGCAGCTGGCGCGGTTTTTCGCGAAAGGAGCAGAACTACCGCCGGACATGAGCGCCTACTTCGGAAAGGTCGATCTTGTCCTTAGCTACTTGTTTGATCCCGACAAAATTTTTGAGGAAAACGTGAGACGTTGCGGTGTCGAAAAGTTCCTCGCCGCATCGCCGAAGATCACCGGGCCGGCACATGCAGCGCGACACTTGGCGCGACCGCTGGTGGAGCTCGGACTGCAATTGAATGAGCCGGCCGCGATTCTCTACCCGTCAGCCGCTGATCAGGAAACTGCGGCAAGAGTGCTGCGCCGGTTAGCAGCTCCCATAGTTGCCCTTCATCCGGGCAGCGGAAGCGAGACGAAGAATTGGCCGATAAAGCGCTGGCTGCAACTCGCCGAGTGGCTTCTTCGCAGTAAATATGCGGCATCGCTGCTCGTCATCGCCGGCGAAGCGGATCGGCAGCAACTCGATCTTTTCCGGGCAGTTGCAGAGAGCGACGGGATTCGCTTGGTTGAGAACCTTCCGCTTCCAGAATTGGCCGCCGTTTTCCAAAACTGCACATGCTTCATCGGCCACGACAGCGGCATCTCGCACATAGCAGCGGCTGTTGCGACGCCGAGCGTTCTGTTATTCGGACCTACAGATCCGGCCGTCTGGGCGCCGCAGAACCACAACGTTCGTGTGCTCCGCGGGCCAGGCAAGGACCTGACTCAGCTCCCGTGCGACGTGGTCGCTGGGACTGTTCAGGAGCTGATGCGCATCGGCATCAGGACGTAGAGGAACGGGCTTTGAATCTTCAGCACGCCTGGGCTCATCTCATCGATCAGGTCGAGAAAGACTTCGTCTTCCGACAAGTTCCGGAGCGGGGCCATGAAGAATTCCGGATTGAACGCGATGGAAAAATCGCGCCCCTTGTAGGCCACAGGCAAAGACTCCTTCGCCTCCCCGACTTCCGGCGTGTTCGCAGTGATGTCGATGTTGTTCTTGCTGAAGTTGAGCTTGATCGAATTCGATTTGTCGCTCGCAAGCAGCGACACGCGCCGGAGTGAATTCAAGAACGTTTCACGTTCCAGCGTCACGCGCTCCTTCGTCTCGGACGGAATGACCTGCCGATAGTTGGGATAATTTCCCTCGATCAGTTTCGAGACGAGGAGCGTGTTATTAAGGTCGAATGCGATCTGCCCGCTCCCGAAGCTGACCTTCACATCTCCTTCCTCCGTGAGGAGGCGCTGCAACTCGGTGACGGCCTTCGTCGGGACGATGATATCGACTTCGTGACTGCGCGGGAACTCCAGGTCGATGTCTACCATCGCAAGCCGCCGGCCGTCCGTCGCGACCAGCGTAAGCTTGTTCTCTTTCAGGCTAAATAAGACGCCGTTTAGCACGTAGCGCGTTTCATCGGTGGAAATCGCGTACGAGGTCTTGCGCAAACCGTCGCGCAAATCCTTCTGCCGAATCGTAATCATCTTTGCCCCTTCAAACTTCGGCAGGGGAGGGAATTCCTCTTCGGGCAAGCCGAGAATTTTGAAAAAGCTCTGACCGCTCCGGATCGACGCGGCGTTTTTGCCATCGACCTCGAACTGAATTTCGCTGGATGGAAGTTCCCGAATGATCGTGAAGAGGCGGCGGGCGGGCAGCGTCGTTGCTCCAGCCTTTTCCACTTTCGCTTCGAAGCTACCGCGCACGCCGACGTCGAGATCAGTCGTAGTCAGTCGCACTTCATCGCCATTGGCTCGCAGCAGGACGTTTGACAAAATCGGGAGAGTCGTGCGCGTGCTCACGACGTTCTGAACCTGCTGCAAACCTTCGAGCAATTTTTCTTTCGTAACGCTGAATTTCATGAGGTCGAACGAGCTATGATGTAAGGCTTACGATTTTATTCGGCAACCGTAATCTCAGGCGTGGGACAGAGGCGCTCGCGGCGCGATCAGACAGTCAGACCGAGCGCAATCAGCGCTTTAGCGAACTGTCGATAAACGAGATCGTCTGGCGGATATTGTCCTGCTCGACCATTCGCTTCTTCACCAGTTTGCAGGCATGCAGGACAGTGCCGTGATCGCGTCCGCCGAAAGCATCGCCGATCTCGTTGAGCGATGCTTTGGTTAGTTCACGCGCGAGATACATCGCGATCTGGCGAGGAAAGGCGATATTCGCCGGCCGGCGTTTGCTCGTCATGTCGGCAAGGCGCACATCGAAATGCTCGGCCACGCGACGTTGAATTTGCTCGATCGTGACGGCATGCCGGGCCTCTTCGTTCAGGATGTCCTTGAGCAAATGCTCGACGACTTCGTTGGTAAGTTCCTTCCCGCTCAGCGAAGCAAAGGAAGCCACCCGCATGAGCGCGCCTTCGAGCCGGCGGACATTGGTGCGAATACGATGCGCCAGAAAATCGAAGATCTCATCGCGCAGCTTGATCTGAAGCGTGCGAGCTTTCTTGCGCAGGATCGCGGTGCGAGTTTCCACATCGGGCGGCTGCAACTCCGCGGTCAGTCCCCATTCGAAGCGAGAAACGAGACGATGCTCGAGATTGGCGATTTCGGAGGCAGGCCGATCGCTGGAGAGCACGATCTGCTTATGGCCGTCGAAGAGCGTGTTGAAAGTGTGAAAGAATTCTTCCTGTGATCGCTCTTTGCCGCCCAAAAATTGAATGTCATCAATCAGAAGCAGATCTGTCTGGCGGTAACGTTTCCGGAATTTCACGAGCGTGCTGTGCTGGATGGCATCGATAAACTCGTTGATGAAGAGTTCGCTCGAGAGATACATTACTTTCGCGTTTTTCTTTTTCGCCCAGACATACTGGCCAATCGCCTGCATCAAATGGGTCTTGCCGAGCCCCACTCCGCCGTAAATAAAGAGCGGGTTGTAGGTGCGCGCGGGCGATTGCGCGACTGCGAGACTGGCGGCGTGCGCAATCTCGTTGTTCGGGCCGACAACAAAAGATTCGAAGTTGTTGCGCGGGTTGAGACCGAGCGCGCTGCCGGGATTTGGGGGAGGGCTCGTAGTCGCCGAAGCGATTTCTGATTCCTCGCTGATGGCGGGAGCAGAT